>CAUABN010000253.1:0-2985 GCA_958427275.1 uncultured Anaerotruncus sp. | reverse complement strand
GTTTAGCCGCCGAGAACAAGTCGTAGGGGGTGTTAAAAAACTCAAATTGAGTTTTTTAACACCTCCTTTTGGTGCTATAATGGTGCTGAAAAAATTAAGTTGAGGTGTGAAAAATGATCTGGATCCCTGTTATCTGCCTGTTTGTTGCGGTCGTAGTCATGGTGGTCACCGTGTTTCTGAACCGCGCCTTCTTCGCTCACGGTATCAAAGATATCTGCATGGACAGAATGCGGACGGCTGACAGGCGCTTTGATTTTTACAAGGACGGCAGGACGGTCGAAAGTGACCGACCATCAGGCGCGCGCGGCTCGCTGTGGGGCGCGGTCTGGAATGAGCAAGGCGAAAAGGGGATCATCATTTTTGCACACGGCATGGGAAACACCGCTGCGTGGTATCTGCCCGAAATACTCGCCTTTGCCGGTATGGGATATGAGGTGTTCGCCTTTGAATATCACGGGTATGGGACTGCCGGTGATTTCTGCGGCTTCCCGAGTGCCGCTGCCGGTGTTGAAATGGCGATCGAATATATCTCCGACGGCAAGCGTCCGTTATTTCTTGTGGGACACAGCATGGGCGGATATGCGGTCTGCGTTGCGGCAGGCAGAACGCACAAGCCCGTTGCGGGCGTGGTGGCGTATGCGCCGTTTGACCGTCCCGATGAGGTGATAGCGGAAACGGCGAAGAGGATGCGGCATCCGCGCCTTACCGCATGGGCGGCGAATACTGCGCAGCTCATTGCCTTCGGTGCTGGCTCGCGCCGTGGCGCGGCGGATTCGCTCAACCGCGCCGACGTGCCGACGCTGGTGATACAGGGCAGTTCGGATGCGGAAGTAACGCCGGATAGCTGTTCGCTTTACGCGCACCGCGAGCGTGTGAGAACGCCGAAGGTGACGTTCCGGCTCGTTGACGCGGACGGAAGCAACGGACATATGACGATCGTAAGACGGCAGGATAAGCCCGCAGGCGTGAACCCGGATACATTTCCCGTCACCGCGGAATTCATTGAAAGCATCGCGGAGGGAAGAGAATAAAATAAGGTGCTGTAAAAAACCCGATGGTTTTAACAGCACCTCAAAAATGCCGGTTGGAATGCCCGTTTTTGAGCGTTCCCGCGCCGTTTTATCGGTGTGAAATGATATGACCTTGAGCTTCCTCACCATCGGGGTAAAAGGCTATGACTCTGCTCCGGCGTCACCCGAGTTCAAAAAAGGAAGAGAGCGGGTGGAGGAGGTAAAGCAGAAGCCGTCTTTGTGGTTCAACTCGTGCGCCATGATGAGAAGGGCGATGATGAGGTGTGAGGGGGAGAAGCTGAAGAGCGTGCGCGGGCTGCCGTCAATGTCTATCGTGTACCGGTCTGCGATTTGGCGAAGCCCGGTCAGATCATCGAGCACAGCGCCGATCTTTTCATCGTCGATGCCGCATTCGCGGGCGAGAAAGCCCGCGTCAAATACAAAATCTTCGTTCTTCCCGTAAAGATAAATCACCGCGCGCATCGTGTCGGGGTCGGAAAGACAGGAAAATATCTTTCGCATCTCCTCGCCGTCGCCGATGACCTTGTGCCAGCCCCTGCCGTCATCCGGAAAGAGCGCAAAGAACGGCGCTTTGCCGTTGGACATTGCCGTGAAGCCGTGGTCGTTGTAGATGAAGGAGGATAACCCGAGGTATTTTTCAAGGTCGCCGGGGGTGTATTTGCCGGAACAGCCGAATCCGAAAAGACCGCGTTCGATCTGCCAGCACAGCTCACGCGCAAGGTCCATGCAGTCGGGGTAGGGGGTGGCTTTTATAAGCGCGCCTATCCTCTCCGCAACGTCGGGCAATGCGGCGCACATCTCCATTTTGTTGTCAAAAAGCGTGTCGAGCGAGATGCCGAGCAGGTTGGCAAGCGGAACGAGCATCGAACCGTCGGGGTATGTTTCGCTCGTTTCCCATTTTGATACCGCCTGAGGCGAAACGCTCAACGCTTCGGCAATCTGTGCCTGAGTCATGTTTTTCGCGTTTCTGGCTTGCTTTATGTTTTCACCGAGACTCATTTTCCGCTTCTCCTTTCTTGGCTGCTATCATTTTGGCGCTTTCAAATGTGTTATAGTTGTATACTCTGGCGCCGCACATCATTTCGCCGGCAAGACTGATGAGCGCCAGAAGATTGCCGCATCCGTATGACCTGTATACCGTCACGGCGCCGGATTCGAGATGTGCCGTTTGCCTTGAGCATATCTCCGAGTTAGTGCGTAGCTCGCAGGCTGCATCAAGGATCTCGGCGGCTTCCTTTTCGTCGATCCCGGCTTTCTTTGCCGCAAATGCGGCGGTAAAGTTTACGGGAAGTTCCTCGCTGTGAAGAAGCGCGAATATGCGTAGCGCGCTGTCGCTGTCAAGAAGATGAATGAGCTTCAGTATTTTTTGGCGCATGGCAGGGTCGCCGAGCCATGCAAAGTTTGACCGGTTGCGGAAAAGCGCGACAGCAAGGCACATATTCTTCGACGCTACCGAAAACATATGAAGCTCCTGCTTGGCAAGCTGATTGCGAGCGCACCCTTTTGAACACTCGGGAACGTAATATCCGGACGGAGCTTCCGAAAACATATCCGCGTAGCGCGAGGGCTGGAGCGCGCGCAGAAGGCGAAAGGTCATGCGCGCGGCTTCTTTGCGGTCAAGTCCCTCGTAAAGCGCGCGCAGAGCCTCGGTCGGGTCCCTGTGATCGACCGATCTTTCGGTGCATAGAAGTGCATCGGTGGTGACGCCGAAGAATTCGGAAAGCTTCAGGAGCATCTGAATACCCGGCTCCGACGCGCCGTTTTCCCATTTTGATACGGTCTTGCCGGATATGCCAAGCGCTGCCCCAAGCTCATCCTGGGTGAGCCGGCGCGCCCCTCTGAGTTCTGCGAGTTTTTCTGCAAACATGGTGATACCTCAAAATATGGATTCAAGTTCCGGAGCTTGTAGCCTTATTATACAGTAAACCCACGGTGGAGTCAACACCGTGGGTTT
>CAUABN010000252.1:0-2989 GCA_958427275.1 uncultured Anaerotruncus sp. | reverse complement strand
ATAGTTATTATGGTTATATATATCGCGGCAAGAACGGTCCACACAAGCAACGAAATAAAAACAAAGTTGCTCTTGTAGGTTCCCCATATCGAATTGAAAACCACGAGAACTATCATAGACACCGGCACAGCCCAGATATACACGAGCCACTTGTGCGAAATATCCAGACCTCCCAGCACAACGAACACCGCTGTTGCCACGAACCACACGCAGACGACCGCAAGCAACGTTATCAGCAGATGATTATACCGCCGTGCATGCTGCGCCGCCTTGTCCGGCGCGGGCGCGTTGTTACCGTGATCGGTTATGAGCCAGTCAACGGTCACGCCGAAGCGGTCGGCTATTTTTTTAAGAACGGTTATATCCGGGACCGATTCACCGCGCTCCCATTTTGAAACCGCTTTATCTGTATAGTTAAGACTCTCTGCAAGCTGTGCCTGCGTTATCCCCGCGGACGTGCGCAGCTTGGAGAGATTATCCGCAATGTTCTGTTTTATCTCTTTCATTAACAAATAATCCTTTATATGGTTCTAAAAAGCCACTCTACTGCCGGTAGAGTGGCTTTCTACTGTCAGATTATCGCCCGGTAACGCCCTGTTTACAGCGGTAGCCTGCCTGTGTGTTGTCAAAAGTCAACTCTACATGTATAATGATATCACATTGCTGGGGCAAATGCAACCTGCCTGACTTATCAGTTTGTAAATTTTTCAACCGACCGTAATTCGGTCTGTTTCGACATAAGGCAGCCACGCTGCGCAAGGGAGGATTTTGGATATGAACGATCGCATAATTATATTCGGAGATTCTGTGCTTAAGGGCGTAATGTATAACGACGACGGCGTGCGCGGAAGATACAAGCTGTACGGCGGAGCGCTTGAGGCGCGCATGGCTGAACGCGGGATAGAGCTTACACGCTGCTGCCACATGGGATCGACCATCGATGCGGGACTTGAACGCATGAAGCGCGCGCTCGACCGCGGAATGTCCTTTGAAGGCACGACCGTAATGCTTGAATTCGGCGGCAACGACTGTGCGTACGACTGGCGCGAGGTCTCGGAGCATCCCGAGGAAAAGCACAAGCCAAAAATAGAAATGGGGCGCTTTTGTGCGCTTTACCGCGAGGCGATATCGCTTGCAAGGTCTGCCGGCGGAAATGTTATGCTGACCTCTCTGGTCCCCATCGACGCCACAAAATACATGAATTTCATCAGCCGCGGGCTGTCGTATGACAACATCCTTTCATGGCTCGGCGATGTCAACATGCTTTACCGTTGGCATGAGGGATACAACCGTGCGGTCGAGCAGCTTGCAGACGATTGCTCGCTTCCGCTCTTGGATCTGCGTGAGGAATTTCTTTACACTCACGCCTTCAAATCGCTCATCTGCGACGATGGTATCCATCCTACCGCAGAGGGTCACCGTATGATCGAGGATATCCTCGTCAATTCCCTTTCGCGCGTCGGCGCGGCATGAAAGAAAGCATGATCGGATAATATTTTATGGGCTGTCGGAGACCTTGTGTTTCCGACAGCCCATTGCGTGCTGTACGCACCGATTATTTATTTTCCGCTTCTTCACCGGTCTCCGGCGGGAAAAGTCTGTCTGCCGTCTGCGGCGTGACACGCAGAAGCAGCACGGCCATCCAGACCGCGACAGCGGTCCCGAGCACGGCTGTGATTGCGACGGTCGCCGCATCCCAGACGATCCCCTCGCCCAGTGTGGGGATGAGGTATCCGCCGAAATCATATAACGCGTGGAGGAGGATCGGCACCCATATAGAACCCGTGACAAGCAAGGCTATCGAGCACATTCCGCCGATAAGGAAGGAATAGCCGACCTGCAGGATAGTTGCTCCGACTCCCGCTCCCGCAAAAAGATTAAAAAGATGCACCGCACCGAAAACAGCCGACGAAGCCACCGTGACGAAAAAGATCTTTTTTTTCGAATCGCAGCGCGTTGACAGGATGAGCAGATAAAAAACTCCTCTGAATGCCATTTCCTCAAACAGACCTATAAGAAGGCATGAAAGCGCAAACAGGGCGACCTCCCACGCCGGTGCGGTAACATATGCGGCTCCCGTTGCAAGTCCTATTATCGGAAAATTGTTTATCACCACAGCAAACGCCGGGAACACCGCCGCAAGAGCGCGCAGGCTGCCGCGCGGCTTCCATATGCAAAATCCGAGTCTTACGGCAAGCGCCGTGAAGATCGCGGCGCCGAGCGACCGTGTAATAACGCTTATCAAAAGACGGTTAACGGTCTCGTCGGCGTATATCACCGGAGGACGCAGTTCCAGCCACACGAGGATCGCCGATACGGCGAGAAAAGCTATCACAAGAAGATCCGGCGCGCCTCTTTTTTTTTCGCTCTCAGGCATCTTTCGGCTCCTTTACGGCGCGACGCTGCAATACGGTCTCGACCGCGAAAAGCAATATTCCGATCAGTGTCAGCACAACAGCGATAAGCTGTGACGGCGTGAGAAAGCTGACAAGACTGCCGCCGCGATCGTCGGTACGGAAATATTCGATAAAGAACCGCCACACTCCATATGACGCAAGGTATATGGCAAGGCACTTGTCCTGCTTTTTTTCAATGCGGAAGCAAAGATATGCAAACAGCGCGGCAAGAAACAGCGCCTCAAACAGCTGCACGGGAACGACGCGCGCGTCAAGATATGCGTTGTATACCGATATCGGCGACGTTGTGATCCTGCCGTAGCAGCATCCGGCAAAAAGACAGCCGATGCGCCCGAAGCTGTGCGCTATGCAGACCGACGCGGCGCATATCGACACAACCGCGCCAATATTTTTACGGTGCTCGCCGTCCTTGCCGAAAACAAAATGACCGACAATGAAGTAAAAGGCAAAATACACAGCCGCGCCGCCTATAAAGCCGCCGTAAAATGTTGCGCCGGTATATTTGGTTATTTCGAATTTTCCTGTTTCTATCGCATTATAGACAGCCTGAAACAGCACCGCAGAGGCGTAAC
>CAUABN010000251.1:0-2989 GCA_958427275.1 uncultured Anaerotruncus sp. | reverse complement strand
CCCGTAGGCTTGAGAAGTCTTGCAATATACATTGCCGTTGCCTCGCCCTCGACCGTCGGGTTGGTGGCAATGATTATCTCGCTTATGTCGTTAGTGCCTATGCGCTCCATAAGCTCGCGCAGACGTAGCTTGTCCGGCGTTACTCCGTTTACCGGCGACAGCGCGCCGTGAAGAACATGATAAGTCCCGCGGTACTCGCGCACCCGCTCCATTGACATTACCGCCTTTGTATCCTGTACGACACATATCGTGCTGTGATCGCGCGTGGGATCGGCGCATATCGGACACACCTCAAGGTCGGTAAGATTCTGGCACACCGGGCAAAGATGTATTTTTTCCTTTGCCTCGATTATCGCGCGCGCGAAATTCTCCGCCTCCTCGCGGCTCATATCTATCACAGAAAACGCAAGGCGCATAGCCGTGCGTTTTCCGACGCCCGCAAGCCTGCCGAACTGCTCGGCAAGCACCTCAAGGGACGCAATATAGTCAGCCATGCTTAAAATCCGAGTCCGCCTGCGCTGGGCAGTCCGGACTTGGCGGTAAGCGCCTGAGTCTCCTCGTCGTAAACGGTCTCGACCTTTCTGATAGCCTCGTTGACCGCGGCGATAAGTATATCAGCGAGAGTTTCGGTGTCGTCGGGATCGACCACCTCGGGCGCCATTTCTATTGCCACAAGCTCTTTTTTACCGTTCATTTTTACCTTTACGGCTCCGCCGCCTGCGGAGATCTCATACTCGCGCGCTTCAAGCTCCTCGGTCAGCGTCGCCATATCGTTCTGGAATTTTTCATACTGACGCATGAGAGTGTTCATGTTCGCGGGTCCGCCCCCGCCTATTCCCTTGGGTATTCTTGCTTTCATTTTATATCCATTCCTTTCTTTGCGTTCGTGCCGCCTTTTTGAAGGCAAACCGGGTATTGACCCCGCGGGCACAAACGGTGGTTGAGGGCAGCCTGCTTACAAGACTGCGTTTATTTTATTTTTTTAAGCTTTCGTTTCCCGTCACGGCAGTTTTTTGCCGCAGCTGTTGCAGAACGTATAGTCGCCGCCGACCTCCGCTCCGCAATACGGACAGAATTTATTTTTTGTTTTTTTATCGTCCTTGCTTTCCGTCGGCTTTGATGCACTCCGGCTGCCGAATCTTTCGTTCAGCGGGTCCGGCTCCTCGTCCCCGTCGGTTATGTCGAATTCCGAATAACGGTTCTTACCGGTAGCATTTTTGAAATTATATATCGCATTCACTACGGCGAATCCCACGAATATGATCCCGAAAAGGGAAAAAATTACGCCGCTCAGTCCAGCGTCAATTGAAAAAGCCGCCACTGTCCACAAAACGCCGAACAGTGCCATGAACAGGCAGACGACACAGCCCAAAAACGAGGGACCGCGTCCCGGCTTTACGCTTTTCATTATCTGCCCCTTTCTTATCGATCCGAACCGCCGTCGGCAAGCGAGCTGAGCTCGCTGTCGAGCAGCGCCGCAGCGTCCGGGTCCTCCGACTCCGGCAAAACCTCTATTTTCACTGCATTCGGCGCTATACGGCGTTCAAGCACAGCCGATGCCGCCGATGCGATGAGAGCCAGGTTTTTTTCACGCGAAAGCAGATTCTTTGTGAACTGCGTCTCGCAGTAGATGAGCATCCCGCCGTCTCCGTCGGAATACGCGCGGCATTTGCGCACGAATCCGCCCACTCCGCGATCTGCCTCCGCGATACGCTCGGCGATCTCGGCAAAGCTGCGCACAGGCTTGCGCGCGGGAACGGCATGCTCCGGCTTTTTCTCCTCTGCCGGCTTCGCGGCAACAGGCTCGGGATATCCCACGATCTCCGGCGGCACCGCAGGGACGTCCCCCAATGTGACCTCCGAATCGGCGACCGGGCGCGACTCGTCAAATGACGGAAGCGTGACCGCCACCCCGCCAGCCATTGCGCTTTCCAGCGCCGCAATACGGGAAAGAAGCGCCTCGGGTCGTGTGTCGAGCCGCTCGTCCGCCATGCGCAGAAGCGTCATTTCAGCCACCGAGCGTCTTATGGCGCCCGCGCGCTGCATTGCAAGATATGCCTCGTCAAGCAGACGGCTGTGATACATCAGCGTCTCATGAGTAAATAAAGCAGCATCGGCGCGCAGCGTCTCCGCCTCCGCTTCGGTAAGATCAAGATATTTTACCGCATCCGCTCCCGTCTTTATCACGAGCATATCGCGGTAATATGAGATAAGCTCTCCCCAGTAAACGGTTATGTCCTTTGCCGATGAATCGGTCTCAAAAACAATATCGAAAAGCGTTGAGGCGTCCCGCGCGGCAAGCGCGCGCACGGTGCGTGAAACGCTCTCGCGTCCCGTAGAGCCTACCGCATCGTTCACCACCTCGGGCGTGATGCGCTCCCGTCCGCCCGCGCACAGCTCAAGCAGACTTATCGCATCGCGCATTCCGCCCTGCGCCAGTCTTGCAAGTATCAGCGCGGCGTCATGCTCAAGGTCTATACCCTCGCATTTTGCAATATACTCAAGCCGTGCAGTAAGCACCGGCACAGGTATACGTCTGAAATCGAATCGCTGGCAGCGTGAAACGATGGTAGCCGGCAACTTTTGCAGCTCTGTTGTGGCAAGTATGAATATCACATGCGCCGGCGGCTCCTCAAGCGTTTTAAGGAGCGCATTGAAGGCGCTTTGCGACAGCATGTGTACCTCGTCGATAATGTAAACACGGTACTTAAGGCTTGACGGCGTATAGACCACCTCGTCAAGTATCGCGCGTATATCGTCAACCTTGTTGTTTGACGCAGCGTCCATTTCGAGAATGTCCGTCTCGCCGCCCGAATCCATCAGCCGGCATGCCGCGCATTTTCCGCACGGACTGCCGTCCACGGGAGACTCGCAGTTCACGGCGCGAGCAAGCATTTTCGCCGATGAGGTTTTACCGGTTCCGCGCGAACCGCAGAAAAGATAGGCATGACTTATCTGCCCGTGCGAAATTTCGTATTTGAGGACACGG
>CAUABN010000250.1:0-3002 GCA_958427275.1 uncultured Anaerotruncus sp. | reverse complement strand
TTCTTCTCCGACTGCTCCGCCAGCTTCTCAAGCGCCGGTCCGCACGGGAAGTGCAGTCCGAGCATGACTCCGGCACGATCTACCGCCTGACCGGCGTTGAGGTCCCGCGTGCCTCCGATAACCGAGACCGAGAATGCTCTGCCGGCATCGGCGCCCGGCGCTACGAGCAGCACCTCTGTCGTACCGCCCGAAACATGGAAGGCAATATGCCGCCCGCCTATCAGCGCCTGCGAACCGGACGAATAAAGCGCCGCCATTATATGACCGTTCTGATGCGAAAACCGATATAGCGGAACGCCTGCGGCATCCGCCATTGCGGACGCGGCTGCAACTCCGGTCAGAAAGCAGGGCATATACGAACCCTCCGCATCCCGCGGGGTCGCCGACACGCCGAACGCCGCTATTTTCTCTCCCGCCAGATCGCCGCCAAGCGCCGTGCGCAGGCGTGCAGTTACGAGCGGCAGATTGCGCGTGTGTGCAAACACCGCATCCGACTGCCGCAAGCCGCATGCTCCGTCAGCTACCGGGAGCGGCTCCTTGAAGCTTGCGACCACCTCTCCGCCGTCATTGCAAAGCGCAAGGGACGTTGTGTAGTTGCTGGTGTCAACACCGCAAAAAAGCATTATTTATCACCTGCGGACCCGTCCGTTTTGCTTTTCATAACGGCATTGAGTATGCCGTTTACAAACGGGCGCGCCTTTTCGTCATCGTATTTTTTTATTATCTCAATCGCCTCGTTGACAGCAACGCTGTCCGGGACGTCGGTAAAAAGCATTTCATACACGCCCATTCTGAGCACCGCGCGTGAAACGCCGGAAAGCCGCTCGAGCTTCCAGCCGCGTGCGTTTGCGCTTATGGCTACGTCTATCTCTCCGATATGTTCAACGGTACCGAAGTAAAGCCCGCGTACAAAATCGTCATCGGGCAGACCGCGCACCTCCTCTGCCGTCTCATATATCGCGGCGGCATCGGCATCGGTGCGGAAGCCGTATTCAAAAAGAAGTTCGACCGCGTTTTCTATTGCTTCTCGTCTTGTCATGTTGTTCCTTTCAGGACATGAAAACGTGTCCCGAAAAGCTCTTCCGGCTAAACACGCATTCCACGCCGTTATACTAATTTATTTTACTTTAAAAATGCTAACAGTCAACACCGTTATGAATTTTTCTTTGAATATTCATCATTTTTATTCACCGCGCGGCATATATATCAGTGACAAAGCCGACAAACGGCGAGCTACCGGAGGGCACATTTCATTGAAGCAACGGATATGTATTCTGCTGGCAGGCATTATCTGCCTCGGACTGAACCTGTGGAACAGCCGCGATGCGGCGGTACCGTCAGACGGAGAAGCCGTGACCGCGTACCTTGACGCTTCGGCATCCGCCGCGGGGAGCGACAACGGCATATACGCCGAGGGAAACATAAAATACATTGAATTTACGCCGACAGCCGCCGCACTTCGCGCGGCATCCGACTATGACATAAAGACGCACGGGACCGAAAAGTTCATAAGCTGGATAGACCTGCTTGCGGTCTGGGCGGCGAAAAACGGCGGATCCTTTGACTGCTTCGGCGTCAAAAAAATGAACGAGCTTGCGGAAAAGATACTTTCCGTGGGCGCGGCGGACGCCGCCGGGAACGCAAAGCTGTATGATTATTACCGCGAGGCATACGGAGCGGTCCTCGGCGGGATGCTCGGCGACTACGCTGCGGTAAGCCGCGCCGAGGACGGCACCGAAACGGCAGAAAGCCTTTACGGGGTCCGCGCCTTCTCACCGCTCGCATCCGGCTGGTGGTACACAGACTACGACGATTTCGGTGCGTCGCGGTCCTTCGGCTACCGCCGCCGTCATCTCGGGCATGACATGCTCGGCAGTGTCGGAACGCCTGTAATAGCCATGGAGAGCGGCTATGTTGAATGCTGCGGCTGGAATGTTTACGGGGGCTGGCGCATAGGCATACGTTCATTTGACGGAAAAAGATATTACTATTACGCTCATCTGCGGCGCGGACACCCGTACTGCGACATTTACGAAGGCAAAATAGTGGATGCCGGAGAGGTGATAGGATATCTCGGAATGACTGGATACAGCATAAAGGAGGACAAAAACAATATCGACACGCCTCACCTGCACGTCGGACTTGAAATAATTTTCAAGCCCGAGCAAAAGGACGGCTACAATCAGATATGGGTCGACATGTACGCCATAACATCATTTTTATCGGATAAACGCGCGGGGACGTTCAATGATGAAGCCGCAGGTGAACGCGTATCGCGCATACATTACATATATCCGGAAACTCCGGACTGAAAATTTTCACTTTAGCTATTGAAACAAAGTCCGAAATGTGGTAAAGTATAAGGTAAAGAGAAAAAAACGTGCGCAGGCATCCTGCCACGGAGCACGAAAGAACGGACTTTGCAAAAATGAAAAAAACATTACTCAAAATACTCACCCGCACATCGGCATACTATACCGCCACCGCGGGACTTTACAGCTTTGTTATATTCGCAATGTACTCCAGTGAGGAAAACGGTGCTATACTCTCGGCAAAAAGGCTCTTTCTTCTACTTCCCTTCTGCCTCTGCTTTGCCGCCGCAAACACCGCGCTCGCCTCAAAAACGCTGCCGCGCGGACTCGGATATCCCCTGCACTGCGCCGCAACGATGCTCGGCGTATACCTTTGTGTGCTTCTGCCCGCAGGTATGGAGAGCCGCCAGCGGCTTGTGGGATTCATGACCGCGCTTGTGATATACATCGCCGCGATGGTCGTTTACACGCTGATCGCCAAGCATGTAAAGAAAACGGTGACCGAGGAAAAGAACTTCCGCAGTCAGTCGACAGACAAAGCGAACAAGAGCAAAAACGAAAACGAATAAAAACAGATGGGCTGTTAAAAAACTCAAGACGAGTTTTTTAACAGCTCAAAGTTTATTATTGGGTATATTTCTCCGCCTGGAGCCTGAACATGGCGGCGTACTTGCCGTCCATCTCCATCAG
>CAUABN010000249.1:0-3030 GCA_958427275.1 uncultured Anaerotruncus sp. | reverse complement strand
GAATCCACCTTGACTAGCTTAATCTTGTTCGTCTTGATTTTATCGCGGATATTGCCGTCATAGCGGTTATTCCAGTAGTCTCCGGTGCCATTTGCCGCGCCGCCGATCACGTTCGTACCGCCCTTGTTATATCCACCGAATAAGCCTGTCTCATTGACCTTGCCGCCGTTGTTTCCGTTATGCTCTCCCACATCAACAAAGGCATGCTCAAGTACATACATCGGATCGTCTGCACTCGTTTCTGTGACCTCATAGCGTCCATACGGCAGATCTCTGATGATGAGAACGCCGTTTGTGCCGACCTTGATCGGGTGATCGGGGTCTACCACATAGCCGCCTGCATCACGCGAGGCTGTGTACTCAAAGGTACCGCCGGATAAGACCTTTGGCGTGCCGCTGACTAAATGCACATACGGATTGCCCTCTAAGCCGCCGGAAACGAGTTTGACCGTCCAAAGCGATTTCTGCGAGATATTGAGGTCTGCGCCGCCCATCGCCGAATCCTTAAACGGATCTTCCTTCTCATTGGACTTGATCAGCTGAAGGTCGCCTCTAAAGTTATCGTTGATATAGATTTCGTTGTCATATTCCAAGGTGTTGTCTTGGCACAGGGCATCGTCCCATGGCTCGGTTGTGGTGCCGATCGTGTATGCGCCGCCGTCGCCCCTTGTCGTACTGAAGTCTACCTTGTACTGCACCGGCGTCCATGGCAGAGAGTCGCAGCCTAACGCATGACTACAGGTATCGTGGGATTCCGCGTAGAAATGGTAGGTGTATTCTCTTGAGCCTGCGTACTTGTCCGGGTCGATATATCTGCCGTTCGGTCTGTGCTCTGTCACGCGGTAATTAACCGTTACGTCCCACACCTTGTTTGTCGGTGTTTTCGGTGTTTCATGCTGATAGCCAACAAGCTTCGGCGGATCGCCCGCGAAAATCGGGTGCGTACAGCTTGTGAGTTCGCCCCATGCGTTTAAGTGCTGATTGATTGCTGCGGTGTCCGGAAACGGCTGGTCTAAGAACTCCTGCGCGTGTCCGTATTCGTCAAGCGTGATTGTCTGAATCGTTTCCCATGCGCCGCCTGCAATCTGTCTTTCCAGTGTGTATGTCGCATTCAGGTACGCATCACCCATCGGTGTGTGCTGGTCGTTATCCCAGCCGCCGTTTTTGTCGATTTTCTCAAACGGAATCTTTAAGGTCGGGAAGAACTCAACTTCCGGCGGTACGCAGTATTCTGCTTGCGGCTCTGGCTGCGGTTCCTCGGTCAGCTTCAGATAGCCGACAACAGGGTCCTCAAGTCCGGAGATCATGCCCTGCGTATGCGCTTCGGACGTTGTGTGTTCCCAGAAATACAGTTGATACAGGTTCTTATCTTCCTTAAATTTCTGCTCTGCACGCTTGGCTGCCGCGCCGTTATGCTTGACCATCAGCGTCTTATTTAAGGCTTCTGCACTGTTTACGGTGACGATATATTTCTTCTGCCCCTTGTCGTACTTGATTTCAGCAACGCTCTTGTCGATTTTCTTCTCTTCTCCTTTTTTGGTCTCTTCTGCAAGGTAAACCTCGCCGCCGTAGCTTCCCGCAGGAACCTCCGCAGTGACCGGATAGCTTTCGATTTTACCAAGTCCAATCGGTGTCGGCTTGCTCTTCTTATCGCTTGCGATACTCTTATCAAACTTCTCGTACTTCTTGATTTCCTTTTCCATGAAGCGATAGATGGACTTGGCATCTTCATCGAGACAGTTATAGAAGTGCTTCGCCGGAATCGGCTTGGTACGCGGACCGTAGCGGTAGGACTGGTAGTACAGACCGTTGGCTTTGAGCGTAAAGTTCTTGTCGGTACGCATCAGCTGTCCGCACTCCCAGATCAGAGCCTGCGATGCCGCAATCCATGCGTTCATATTGCCGCCGCCCTTATATCCGAGGTCTTTCAGCTCGCTAAAGGTAGAGCCTGTGACCGGTGCGAACATCATGACCTTTTGCATATTTCTTAAAGCCTGCGAGCTTTCCTTTTCCAATCCGGCAGCATAATATGATTGGTTATATCTTTTTGCTGTCAGCTTATCCGACCTCTGCGCCACACCATGCTCGACGCAGTAGACAAGGACATCTTTGCTCTTGGTGGCGATCTCAAACTTATGGATCGGTGCGCCCTCACCGCTTTCGATACATACACCGTTTTCCATATATGCTTGGTCTGTTCTTTTCATCTTAGAGTTGTAGCGTACAACCTTGATTTCTACCGCCTTGCCGGACAAGGTATTTCCGGTCGGCGACTGCTTCAGTGTGCCGGAATAGCTTGCCGCGTAAGCTGTACCGCTATTCCCCAAGATGCTTGCGAATGGCATATATGTCACAATGACCGCCAGTGCAAGGCACATACTTAAAATTTTGTGTCTTAATTTTAATTTCTTACTCATTAGAATCCCCCTTCTGCTACCGAGTAAAAATGCCTCTTCAAACTAAGTTTTAACGGATTGCTGGTTGGTTTTTCCCGCGGTCTGCCGCGAATCCTTTGTTTTAGATTTACTGCTTTTCTGTATCTCATATCGTTTTCCTCGCTTTCTTGTCTTGTTTTTTTGCAAGTAAAAAGCACTATGGTTTTTCATAGTGCTTTGCGTATTACTCTTGTCCTGTGTAGTTTAGTACAGCATCCATACCAAATAGTAAATGTCATCATCGTCTTTCGGACCACCGAGACCCTGCGGTGAACCATTTCTCATTTTGCGAATGAACATATAGCCTGTACCGCCATATTCATCATAGGTAAAACCGTCAATATATGTTTCGTAGGATTCAGTCAGCTGGTCAATGACTGCCTCTGGACTTGCGTAGCGTGAAAAGTATTCTCTCTGCGAACCTGTGATATGATAGCTTCCCCCCTCTGGTGCGTAGCCCGGATATGCGCCGAGCGCTTCGTCCCATGGACCTTCTCTATCGTCTCGTATTTCAAAGTTCGGATAATGTACTTTCGCCCATGCCTTTACATTTTCCTGTACGGTTTCAAAAATATAGTCGATGTTATCCGCTGTG
>CAUABN010000248.1:0-3037 GCA_958427275.1 uncultured Anaerotruncus sp. | reverse complement strand
GTGAAAATATAATCTATATCAATTCAACGATACCGGGAAAGATATGGGTCAATACCGTTAGAGTGCCCGGATGCGACGGCTCTGATCTCGAAAGTCTTACCGACGGCGAGGTGCAGGGACTGCTTCAGATCCCCGGCATCGTCAAGACCCTCAAGGACTACGTACCAGGCTTTGAAGACTGCGTGCTTGACGAAATATGCCCCGCCATCGGAATACGCGAATCGCGCCGTATATACGGCATCACACGCATCGATCACCATGATGCGCTGGTCGGAAAGAAGCCTGATGACACAATAGCACTTTCGGGATACAAAATAGACATACACAGCGGCAAGGGCGCGGGCACGATACTTATGAAGATACCCGAGCCTTACGGCATCCCGCTTTCCGCCTGCATATGCAAGGATATCGACGGACTGCTTATGAGCGGCAGATGCATATCCATGGACCGCGAAACACTCGGCTCCATGCGCGTTATGCCAACGTGCATGGCTATCGGAGAGGCGGTAGGAGTTCTTGCCGCCGAAGCGACGCAACGCAAAGCAAGCCCTCGCAGCATCCCCGCCGAGGACGTTCGTAAAATACTTGCGGCTGCGGGCGCCATACTTCAGTGACCGGAGGCAGGATGAACGACTCAAACAGACGAAAACGGGCTTACGACCCGTTTCATGTAAACAGCAAATACAAATCATATCTTATTCCCGCCATCAAGATCGCGGCGGCGCTTGCGGTTATTATCGCCGCGATAACCTGGACCTCCTTCTGGCGTCCGGAGGACCGCCGAATAGAAGCGGCGATATCCGTTGCAGGACTTGTGGTTTCCTTTATATGCGCGTTTATAATCTGTGTTGCTATCGGTGAAATGGGTTTTGTTTCGGAGAACCGCGAACGTGACGCGATACTCAGGCAGGATCCCACCGGGCTAAGAACAAAGCTGCACACTACTACCGAGATACTCGAACGCTTTGAAGAGAGCCGCGACATTGAACTGCTCGCCGTGCTTGACGGCAAACTGGCATACATCGGAGTCCGGACCTCCTACAGCAAAGCGGCGGGATATCATGACAAACGGTATTATATAAACGATGATGATTACCCGGATCCCGATCACTTTGCCGACGTGCTTACCGAAATGACGCACTCCGCACGTGAAATCGCGGTCGTATCTGTTGACGGGAAGTCAGAATAATTCAAAACGGGTCGACAGTAACGAGAGACAACAGTAAAGGCGGAAAGTCCAAGGACTTTCCGCCTTTAAGCTGTTTTATGTTGATCGCTCACTGTGGAACAGCGAGTAAACAACAACTTGCATATAAATCATTTAACTTTAATTCCGTCAATCGCCATGACTTGTAAGCAGTCGTCAAATAAATATTTTGAAAGGGCATTGCTCAATTCATCTATCGTATCAAATTCTTGTTTATCGCAATAATACTTTTTATCAAAAAATTTATCGGACCCATATCGATTATCTGAGCTTGCTCCAATAAGTATTGCTCTATCGTCTGCTAGGATTTGGTATTCTATTATGTCATTGCTTTCGATTTGTGACAGCACATCGTCAATGTGCATTAAGTTATACGTCCCTTTTGCAATAACACTTTCATGAGTATTTTCAAATGTTGCGAATATTTCACAACAAGAAATGTAGACAATGAGAATACAACTAATCACCAATGCGACTGCAGCGAAGGAAAAGATAAATATGAGCAACTTGTTTTCGACATGAAATATCGAACCTCGAAACATACAAGCCGTAATTATCAATAAAGACGTTACAAGCTTTATAATGGGAATTTTGTAACTGGTGGATTTTAAATCCGGTTCAAACAACTTCACTGAGTGCACCACCTTCTCTTGCTTTATGGTTATTGGCAATCATACCTCTTTTATTTTATTTGCTTAGCGCTGAGATAATTTGAGGGTCATACGCCTGTGTGTTAATGTTGAATTCTAAAATTTCCATATAATTTTCGTCAACAAAGCAGAACGGAGACTGCTCTATCGATTTTTTTATGTTTTGTCTCGTATCGAACGGCTCGGAAATTGTATAAATGGATATATCGTCTTGATCAGCCGGGACTAATGTTTGATATTTGCTGAGAAAAGAGAATCTTTTGCTCCACAAACGTCTTTTCATTACTGTTTACTCCATCCGTCAGATGATCATACTCCTGCCCGCGGTCATCTTGCTACTTGAGATACCCGCAGACTCATATGATCACACGCTCAGCTCTGCTTTTACTTCTTCGTGGTGATACTTATCGAGGATCGGTTCGACTACATCCGAAATAAATTCATCCACCTGCGACGGGCTTCTGCCGATAAATTTTACCGGATCAAGCTCGGACAGTATTTCCGCTTTTGTAAGCGGTATACGCTCATCTGCGGCAATGCGTTCGATAAGATCGTTCGTGCCGCCCTCAAGCTTTACGCGCCGCGCAGCCTCGTGTGAATACACACGGATGATCTCATGCAGTTCCTGACGGTCGCCTCCCCGCTTCACCGACTCCATCATTATATTCTCGGTCGCCATAAAGGGGAGCTTCTCCATAACACGACGCTTTATCACGCGCTCGTAGACCACCATTCCGAACGTTACGTTGATGTATATGTTAAGTATAGCATCCACGCCCAAAAACGCCTCAGCGACAGAAATACGGCGGTTAGCGCTATCGTCAAGCGTGCGCTCGAACCACTGCGTGGAAGCTGTGACCGCGGGATTGAGCGAATCGTTGATAACGTATCTCGCCAGCGCCGATATACGCTCGCAACGCATGGGATTGCGCTTGTACGGCATAGCCGACGACCCTATCTGCGATGATTCGAACGGCTCCTCCATTTCCTCGAATGACTGAAGCATACGCAGATCGTTTGAGAATTTGTATGCACTCTGTGCAAATCCGGACATCACTGAGAGAAAGTACGCATCTACCTTGCGAGAGTATGTCTGCCCGGACACCGGGATGCATCCGTCAAATCCCATTTCGGATGCAATGAGCGCCTCAAGCCGTTTTACCTTTTCCTCATCTCCGCC
>CAUABN010000247.1:0-3052 GCA_958427275.1 uncultured Anaerotruncus sp. | reverse complement strand
CGCCGAGCACGAGGAATATGCACGCAAGGTTTGGGATGCTCTTGACAAGGCTGGTCTGCGTGCCGAAGTAGATGCCAGAAACGAAAAGATCGGCTACAAGATCCGTCAGGCACAGCTTGAAAAAGTCCCCTACATGCTCGTCGTCGGCGACAAGGAGCGTGAGGACGGTACCGTTGCGGTGCGTTCGCGCAAGGCGGGCGACCTCGGTGTTTCCGCACTTTCCGATTTTATCGCAAAGGCTGTTGAAGAGAACGACACAAAGGCTCTCTGATCAACGGAAAATATAAAGCTCCGCCCCATGCCGTGTATCACGGCATGGGGCGGATGTGATTATTTCTTGTTTTTCTTTTTCGTTGCCGCAATAACTATGATCACCACTGCTCCGGCAATTAGCGAAAGCGTTATTATCACGGGCAGCAAAGAAACGATCCATACGGCAAAGTCCTGCCAGAAGGAGGCAAAGCTCTTCCAGCTTGACTTGAAGGAGCGCGAAACGCGCTCGGCAAATGTAGGCGATGCGGCGGGAGTATATTCGATGACCTCGTTCAGGCTGATCCTTACTGTTGAATAGCTCACGCGGTTGTCGTAGGTGCGCAGTTTTGCTTCAAGCGAGGCAATGTCCTGTTCGATCGTGGAAAGACGTGTTTGCATCGTCAGCCAGAAGTCATATTCCTTCGCATTGTCGATCGATGCCATCATTTTTTGCAGACTCTCACGCTCGGCTTTTAGGGTTTCAAGACGTGCTTCTGCATCATAGTATGCCTCTGTGACATTCTGGACCTCCGACGTGGTCCCCGTCACGTTCATAATGTCGCCGAGCCCGGAAACAAAATCACCGAATTTCTCGGCGGGAATGCGCACCGTGACCGCAAGCCGCCGCGAGCCGCGCGATGAATTGTAGGACGAACCGGTGGAGTTCTGACTTTCAACATAGCCGCCGAACTGCGCTATCCGTTCGTTCAGCGATGCGGCGGCAGTGTCAAAATCACGCGTTTCGGCTTCAACGGAGCAGGTGCGTATCAGCTTTTGCGTTCCGTCGCCTCCGGGCAGATCGAGCATGCCGTTGTTGAATGACCCATCGCTTTTTTCCGATTGATTCGGTGCTTCCTTATTGATGTCCATGGCGCCGTCGCTGCCTTTACCGCAGGAACATATGGTAAGCATGACTACCGCAAGGGTCAGGATGGCAATACAGATAAGTGTTAAGCTGCGTTTTTTCATGATGTTTCCCCCGTGTATAATTAAATCGCTTCAGGTAAGAGATTCAATTATACATTTTTCCTTTCGTAAATATGACGTAAAATAAGTGGCAACTTTATTGGACAGATCTGATTATCTGAGTTAGGCATATTGAGTTATAATTTTTTCTTATCCGAATTAATGTCTTGAAAAATGTTCTCCGGAACCAAGGACTGAATCTCGTCCCACAATTTCGGGTCTATGTTCAGCTCCGCTTCGAACTCCTCGTGTGACATTTTTCCGGATACATAATCAAATATTTTTTATCCATAACTATTTTCGCTTGTTCTTTGTCTGTAAAGCCCCGGATATCCTGCGAGGATTTATATTCTCGTGGGTTTCCGGGGCTTGGGACCTTATTTCAGTTTTGCAAGCGCGGCTTCAATGCCCGCAAGCGTTTCGCGGTATTTTTCAAGCTTGGCGCGCTCACCGTCAACGACTGCGGCGGGAGCCTTGGCAATAAATCCTGCATTCGAGAGCTTGCCGGAAAGACGTGCTATCTCGCCGGTAACCCGCTTCTGCTCGCCTTCAAGACGCGCACGCTCCTTGGCGGTGTCGATAAGCTCGGAAAGCGGCAGATAGACCGTTGCGGAGTCTGTGATTATCTGCGCGGCATCGTCGGCGCTGATAATGCCCGCAAAGCTGTCGGCGACCTCTACTCCGGACGCGGAAGCAAGACGCTCAAAGAACGCATAGGTCGCTTTTCCGAAGGAATCTGCATACTTAGTCTCAATATAGACCTTTGTCTTGCGCGAGGGCGCGACGTTCATCTCGGTGCGGCGCGCGCGTATCGCCTTGATGACGGCGATAAGACGCTCGGTCTTTTCGGCGTCGGTGGGGAAGATGAGCGCGGGATCCGCCTTCGGGTATTCGGAGATCATAATGCTCTCCGTATCGCCGTCATGCGGCAGGAAAGAATATATCTCCTCCGTGATGAAGGGCATGAAGGGGTGCAGGAGCTTGAGAATGCCGGTGAGCACATATGCCAGCACGCTCTGTGCCGTGCGGTTTTCCTCGGTGTCCTTGGCGGCAAGACGGGCTTTGGTAAGCTCGATGTACCAGTCGCAGTAGACGTCCCATGTGAAGTCGTAGATCGCGGAGAGCGCTACGCCTACCTCGAATTTTTCAAGCGAGGTGTTTACCGATCCGGCAAGCTCGCCGAAACGTGTGAGTATCCACTTGTCCTCGGACGCAAGCTTTTCGGCGGCGGGCAGGACGGTGCTGTCAATGGTGAGGTTCATGCGTACAAAGCGCGATGCATTCCAGAGCTTGTTGGCAAAGTTGCGCGCGGCTTCGATCTTTTCGTCCGAGAAGCGCATATCGTTTCCGGGGCTGTTTCCGGTCACAAGGGCAAATCTTAGCGCGTCGGCGCCGTATTTGTCGATGATCTCAAGCGGATCTATGCCGTTGCCGAGCGATTTTGACATTTTGCGTCCCTGCGCGTCGCGCACAAGACCGTGAATGAAAACGTGTGAAAACGGCTTTTCGCCCATGAATTCCAGACCCATGAATATCATCTTTGATACCCAGAAGGTGATGATATCGTAGCCGGTCACGAGCACGCTCGTGGGATAGTACTTTTTGAGTTCCTCTGTTTTTTCGGGCCAGCCGAGAGTGGTGAAGGGCCAGAGTGCGGAGGAGAACCATGTGTCAAGCACATCCTCGTCCTGCGTCATGTTGTGCGAGCCGCACTTCGGGCAGACGTGAACGTCCTCCTCGGAGACTGTCATTTCGCCGCAGTCGGCGCAATAGAAGGCGGGAATGCGGTGTCCCCACCAGAGCTGACGGGAAATGCACCAGTCGCGGATGTTTT
>CAUABN010000246.1:0-3054 GCA_958427275.1 uncultured Anaerotruncus sp. | reverse complement strand
GGAAATTATCGAGCGCCTCGCTGAAACGCTCGGCGGCAAAGGGTTTTATGAGATAATCCACCACGCCAAGCTCAAGCATCTTTTCTATCGTTTCGCCATCGTTGGCGGCGGTCACTGCGATCACGGATACGTGCACGTTTTGCTCGCGCAGGCGGCGCAGAAGCTCCATACCGCCTATTTTCGGCATATAAAGATCAAGAATCACAAGGTCGATCCTGTGCGTGCCCGACGTGAGATATTCAAGCGCCGCCGCACCATCACGGCAGACGGCAGCCACATGAAAGCGTCGGTCAGCCGACACATACTGCCGATTTATCATCGCGACCATAGGATCGTCCTCTACTATCAGTACATCGTACATCAGACGCCCCTCCCGTCGTCGGTCACAGTCACGGTAAAGGATGTCCCCACCCCCGGCTCGGATTCCACCGTCACACTGCCGCCGTGCTTTTCGACCGTTTCTTTTACAATATAAAGTCCCTTTCCTCTGCCCTCTCCCTTGGTGGAGAAGCCGTCGCCGAATATCGCGTCGAGCTTATCCGGCTCTATACCGCCGCCCGTGTCGTCCACGTTCAGCAGCAGCGCATGAGGCTGAGTGAATATCCCCACTGTCAGCTCGCGCGGCGTACCGTCGGGAGCCGCATTCATTGCCTCCATGGCGTTGTCGGTCAGGTTGCCGATCACCGTAACAAGCTCCCCGGACGGAAGATAGATATCGGAACGCGAAAGATGACTGCCCGCCGCAAGCGAAAAGCGTATGTTAAGCTCGGCGGCGCGCGCGTATTTGCCTATGAGCAGCGCCGCGACCGACGGATCCTCGATATTTTTTACGATATTGTTTACCACCGTCTGCTGGATCGACGTAACGCCCATGATATATTCGCACGCACGGTCGGTCTCACCCATGCGGACCAGCCCGAGGATGACGTGCAGTTTGTTCACAAAATCGTGATTGTTTGCCCGCATGCTTTCGACCATGTACTTTACGCCCGAAAGATCCTCCATCAGCTTGGTGAATTCGGTGCGGTCGCGCAGGATCGCAACAGCGCCCTCGGCTCCCTTCTCGCCGTCCACCGGGAGAATGTCCGCCATCACCTCGGCGCCGCATGAGGTTCTGACCGTAACGCCGATGATACGGCGCGAGGTGGACACGACCTCGCTTACAGGGATGAAATCAGCCTCGCCCTCGCCGATGATATGCCGCGCCGCGGAGTTGAGATAGACCGCCTTGCCGTTTTTGTCAAACGCCGCAATGCCTTCCTCAAGCGATTCGAGTATATTGTCACGCACGTTGAACATGGCGCTGAAAACATCCGGCTCGTATCCGTGCAGGCGGCGCTTTATGCGGTTTGAAAGCTGGACCGAAAGCGCCAGTGCGAGCGCAATAACGAGCGCTGCGGCGCCGATATGCACCGCGACGGTGGTGATGATTATCCTGTTTATATTCTGACGCAGCATTACCGCCAGAACAAAGCCGGAGTAACTGCCGTCGGCAGCGTAGATCGCGGCATATGCGCGGCGCTGTGAGCCGGAGGGACCGACGTCGCTTGTAACGAGCAGCTTGCCTGCCGAAAAATCCGGCACGCTGCCGCCGTAGACGGTGCCGATAAGCGAATGCGCGGTATGATACCGTCGCACGCCGTCGGGTCCCACGACAGAGATGACATCTATGTTGGAAAGCGCACTGCCGAGAGAATCAAGATACGGCGTTATCATGGCGTCGTCCGCCACCGCCTGCGAGCGCGCTACCGCCTCGGCTATGTTCTGCAGGTTCTGATCGAGCCGCCGCTCCTCGGAGCGGATGCTTACAAATATGCTTATCGCCGCTATCGTTACCGTCATTGCCGATGCCAGCACCAAGAGCGTTCCGAATATCTCGCGCCCGATACTGCGCGGCGCGCGCTGCTTTTTATCCTTCGAGCTTATGGTCATTTTCTCACCCCGTTTTTCTTCCTATTATAATGATACCATATTTGAAGCGTTTTGAAAATACCCAAAGGCAAAAAAGCACCGCTTTTGTAAGTAAAAAAAGTGAACGCGGGGCTTTTCCTGTTCAATAATTTCAAATGGATTGCCTTTTTTCCGCATCGGGTGTAGAATATGCGCGTAAGAAAAAGCAATCCCAAGGAGCAATAAAAATCATGGACACATTCGTAAGCATTATGGAAACAATGATGGTTGTATGCTTTGGCATTTCGTGGCCGCTCAACATCGTAAAGGCATGGAAGTCACGCACCACCAAGGGCACGAGCCTTCTCTTCTATTCATTTATATGGATCGGCTACATCTTCTCGCTGGCAGGCAAGTCCGCTCTTATCATATCGGCGGCGCCTCAGCCTTGGTATGTCACCGTCAAGTGGTACGTAATGTTCTTCTACGTTGTCAATATCATAATGGTCACCACCGGTATCGCGATCTATTTCCGTAACCGTGCGCTTGACCGCCGCGCGGGCAAGGTCAATGAGGATGTGCCCGCAACCTCTTCCGCAAGCAAAAGATCCGCCGCCAAAACCGCGGCTTGAAGCAAATAAAAAACGAAAGGATGCATTGTCATAATGAACAACACCGATCTTTACCGCAGAGAACTGAAGGAATACCGCGCCCTTAACCATGTTGCGGAGGGCAGAGGTGTGGTGCTTTTCGGCTCCACATTTGCAAAGGAAATGCCCATTTGCGAGCTTAAGCAGGCGTTCGGCATTGACCGTAACATCTACAACCGCAGCTTTTACGACCTCTCGGTCTTTGATGCCGCCGCTGTCGCCGATGAGTGCGTTCTTCCGCTTGAGCCATCCAAGGTGCTCGTAAATCTCGGCGAGACCGACCTCGTGCGCGGTCTGCACAGCATTACCGAGATAACCGATGCCTGCGAAGCGCTTGTAAAAAAGCTGCGCTCGACGCTCCGCTGCGAGGTCGTGGTCGTTTCCGTTTGCGGCAGTGACGATGTACGCCCCGCCGAGCTGAACCGCCGCCTTGAGGCTATGGCAAAGAAGTGCGGCTGTGCATACGCCGACATCGCTTCCGCCGCTGCATCCGAGGAGCCGGAGCTTGATGCTT
>CAUABN010000245.1:0-3063 GCA_958427275.1 uncultured Anaerotruncus sp. | reverse complement strand
GTCGGCAAGCCGCACGACGGTGGCATCAAGACTTCCTTTTTTCTTTTCTATCATCTCCGCCACGGTATCGTAGGTTATACCGTATTTCTCGCCGAGTATCTCGGAAAGACCGCGCGAGATGATATCGTCATAGTTTTTTGCATCCTCACCGGTGGATTCGGCAACCGCTGCGCGTATATTGGACGGCGCAATGAATATGCGGTAAGCGGAAATGTTTGCGGCAAGTTTTACACCGTCGGCGCCGTATATCACGCCGCGGTTCGAGTATACCGTAGACTCGGTGGTGAGTTGGTTTATCACCTTTTGCTGATAATAGTCGAAATTAACTGTCTGTATCGTAAATATCCTTAAAGCAAGCAGAACGAACGCGATGATGATAACGGCAAAGAGGATATACGAGCGCACAACGAGCTTTGTGCTGATCCTGATCTTTTCTCCCTTCATTGCCTCCTCGTTCCTTTCAGGGAATCACGGCGCGGCGCCGTCATTCAATGATATTGCTCCGCCGTTGATTTTATTCGCGTTTTTATTCGCTCCTGCGGATACCGAGTGCACTCAGCAGCGCCATAACGCCGGTATTTCCGCTGTCCTCGCTGAACGCCTCGATGCGGTCCTTGCCGCCGAGCGACAGATAATGCGTGGTTGAAACATTCGTGCTTATCATCCCGTACTCGTCAATGGCGATGCGGCGTATCTCCGCAAGATCGTCCTTGACGCTGAGCGAATTTTCAAGCGATGCAACCTCGGCGTCAAGCTCTGCAAGCTTTGCCTCGGCAGCCGCCACGGCATCGGAACGTTCCTTTATCATAACGCTGAGCGTTATCGGGAGCGCAAGCACGAGCGCGAACAGAATGACGAGTGCGACCGCCCCCACGGGGAACGAACGCAGTCTGCGGTCCTTTATCGGCGCGATCTCCTCGCGCGGGAACCATCTTTCTATCGCGGCATCGCGGTATGCCTCGGCGGGAGTCATGCGGCGCTCGCCGCTTTCGGTAAGCGCGCGGGTCGTGCTGTCGCGGAACTCGTAAGCCGCCGCGGGATGCTCCGGGTGCCACTCTCCACCGACAGCGCGTACACGCCGTGCCACCTTAACCTGCGGGTCGTAGCCCATGCCGTCATAGAAGCAACGCTTGTAATCTGAAACGGTCATATAAAAGCCATCCTCGGACGTGCCGGTCTTATATCTTGAATTCCAGTCGCGGCATTCCTTGCGTGCACCGAGGCGGTATGCCTCGGGCGCGAGCGCCGCGGTTTTTATCTCGTTTTCTTCCTGCTCTGCGGCAAGTCTGCGCACCGCATCGGCGGTCCCGCGCT
Source organism: uncultured Anaerotruncus sp. (assembly GCA_958427275.1). Taxonomy (GTDB): domain Bacteria; phylum Bacillota; class Clostridia; order Oscillospirales; family CAG-272; genus CAG-390. The sequence continues at coordinate 1,749 of CAUABN010000245.1, read as the reverse complement.
CCATAAAGCGCCGCTCAAGCGAGTTGTATGCGATATTGAAGGACGCGGATGCGGCAGTTTCGGCATATGCGTTCATTTTTTACCTCCATACCTTTTTGCATTCTTTTATTTTCAGGACCCCGTGATCCTCTAAAGCTTTTCGGCTACTCTCAGCTTCGCGCTGTGCGAGCGCGTATTCCTTTTAAGCTCCTCCGGAGTCGCCGTGACAGGTTTTTTTGTTATTATCCTGATTTCCGGCTTGTGACCGCACACGCAGACGGGAAAATCCGGCGGGCAGATACATCCGCGCGCCAGCGCGGCGTAGGTCTGCTTTACCCTGCGGTCCTCAAGCGAATGAAATGTGATAACGGCAAGTCTGCCGCCGGGTGCCAGAAGCGACACCGCACGGCGTACCGTCGGTTCGATTATCTCAAGCTCGCCGTTCACCTCTATGCGTATCGCCTGAAATGTACGCATTGCCGGGTGATGCTCGGACGAGCGGACCGCCGCCGCGGGCATTGCCGCCCTTATCAGCGCAACAAGCTCGCCGGTCGTTCTTATCGGCGAAGCGGCTCGCGCCTCGCATATTTTTGAGGCTATACGTGATGCGAATTTTTCCTCGCCGTATTCAAAAATGATCTTTTCCAGCCTCTCGCGCGGGTAGCCGTTCACAACATCCGCAGCGCTGAGCGGAGATGACGGATCCATGCGCATATCAAGGGGCGCATCGGATATGTATGAAAAACCGCGCTCCGGCGTATCGAGCTGGTGTGACGAAACGCCGAGATCGAGAAGAATGCCGTCAAGCGCCGCGATCCCTTCGGCGGCGCATACACGGTCCATATCGGAAAAATTCGATCTTACCACCCTGGCGCGGTCGCCGAGAGGAGCAAGCCTTTCGCCTGCCGCCGCCACAGCCTCCGGGTCACGGTCAACGGCAATGAGACGCCCGGTCGTAAGACGCGACGCAATGGCGAACGAATGACCGCCGCCGCCCGCCGTGCCGTCAAGATATATCCCGTCGGGCTTTATCGCAAGAGCCTCGATCACCTCGTCGAGCAGCACCGGCTCGTGCGAGACGTTCACCCTTTTATCATGCTCAGACATATCACAGCCCCTGACTTTCAATGACAGAAAGCAGCTCTGCCATGTCGATGCCCGCCTGCTCGGCGCGGTAGTTCTCCTCCGACCATATCTCGGAGTAATTGCCGCATCCGACGATTACGGCGCCGCTCGTGCGCAGACCCGCGAATTCTACAAGCTCGGGCGTCAGCACCACTCTGCCCTGCGCGTCGGGAGTCACCGCCGCCGCATTGCTGTTGTAGAAACGCTTTAGCATTTCCTGATATTTGCGGTCGAGCTTTTCGATCGGCGCGATATATTTATTCCATTCGGAAAGAGAATACGCCTTGAGCGACTTGTCACGTATGCTCGGGCAGATTATAAAGCTCGCACCGAGGATATCCCTGTGCTTGGCGGGTATGAAAAGCCTGTTTTTACCGTCCACATTGTGGTGGAACACACCCATGAGCGGAAGCGATATATCGACCGCCGCCGTTTTTTCTGTTTCCTTTTCCTCCATGGCGTTCTCCTTTCCTTGATTTTCTGCCGTCATTGATATTTTGCGGAACCGCGCGCTGCATATCCGGTCAGATCTCAGATATCCGGTGTGTAACTTATGCTATCAATTCAATCAAATTCCGCAAAAAGAAATTAAAGGGCAAGGTTCAAAGCACCACTCACATGCTTTTCGGGACGGCACCACATGAC
>CAUABN010000244.1:0-3075 GCA_958427275.1 uncultured Anaerotruncus sp. | reverse complement strand
TGTGTATAGCGCGTGACCGCTCATCCCGCTTCGCCATCGGCTCCGCCTTTCCCGCAGACACGCACTGTCACCCCCGCCGGAAGGCACACAATGCTCTCCCCGGCATGTGAGATCGGTGCATGTGCGGTGCATATTCCGCATTTGCAATCCGACGACGAAATACTTGCATTCCCGTTCTCTATTTTGAGGATGAGAGTGTAGCCCTTGGAGCTTATCCGATATTCTCCCGGAGTGCCAAGACTGTATTCTGCCTGCCCGTCTGCCGTGCGCACCTCAACGGTCCTGCCGGTCTCCCGCGGTATAAAAGGGATCAATGCGGCAATGACCGCCGCGACAAGGACCACCGCAATGATGATGGCGTCCCCGCCCCTGAATCTTCCGGATATCCCCATGCGGCGCTCCCTTCTCTTTTGCATTGATTTTACTTAAAATTATACCACATTCCTTCATCAAAATCAATGCGTAATTATTACATTGCGGTAACTACGTATGCATTGCAATGAGTTTTATATAAAGACCCTCCTCGTCTGCCTGCAATTCTCGGCATCACGCAGGGTTTCCGGCAGAAGCGCAAAGTCCGCAACGAGCGAATGCGGCTTGCCGACCGGATCATCCTGCTTCATAGGAACGAAATATACACACTTGCGGGCAATAAGCGCCGCAATATTTTTGAAATTTGCAGACATTGCGTCGTTGGTCGCAAGCGCTATCACCAGCGGGCGGTCGCATCTCAGATGTGCCTTTGCCGCCATTGTGACGGATGTGTCGGTTATTCCGAGCGCGAGCTTTGCAAGCGTATTGCCGGTGCACGGACAAATGATCATCATATCGAGCGGCTCGCGCGGTCCGAGCGGCTCGGCATCTACGATCGAAAGTATCGCCTCGCGTCCGCATATGCCGGCAGCGCGGCTTACCGTATCGGCGGCTCTTCCGAACCGTGTATCAAAAGATGCGGCGTTATTGCTGATTATAGGAACGAACACATCCTCGGGACGTTCCTCTTTCAGCTTAGCCAAAGTATCAAGCGACCTTGATATGGTACAAAAGGAGCCGCATATTGCGTAACCGATCTTCATTCTCCAATAACCCCCTCGCTCTCAAGATATGAGAGCACCGTTTCACCGATCATTATCCCGGCTGTGATCGGAGCATATTTTCCGGGCAGCGACAGCGCCCATGTAACATTCAAGCCCAGCTTTCCGGCAGTGTCGAGATCGATTCCGCCGGGGACCGATGCAAGATCTATTATTACCGTCTCGGGACTCATACGGTGAAGTATCTCGCCCGAAAGAAGGCGCGCCGGGACCGTATTTATGATCAGATCGTACCCATGCGCAAGACTTGCCATGCCGCACATCGTTTCTCCGGGGTCGATATGAAGCTGCCTCATACCGCATATGCCGGCACGCGCAAGATCGCTTTTGCGGCGTGCTGCAACGGTCACATCCGCCCCCATGGAGTGCAAAAGCCCTGCGGTCGTGCCGCCGACTCTGCCGTATCCGATGACAGCCGCATGGCAGCCATTCACCGTGCGTTCCATTTCACGCATCGCAATACTGACAGCCCCCTCCGCCGTAGGCAGAGCATTTTTTATTTTCAGCTCTTCGGAATCGTAATAGTCATATATCTTCAATTCCTTTTCTTCCGCCGATCTCACAAGAAAATCCGGCAGCCTTCCGCCGAGCACCGGGACATTTACAGCGTCAAGAAGCGTGGAAAGTCTCAATCTTGATTCCGGCGACATAGGGCAATTGACACGAACGCCGTCATATGATGCCGGCAACGGGAGTACTACGACCGCCGCTCCGTTGACCGCCGAACGCCAATCATCGCACCTCACGCACCCGCCTATGTCAGCACCGGGGTCCATACCCCAGACCGCGCATTCAAGACCGCTTTCCGATAAAAAACGCGCCGCGGCGGACTGACGCATATCTCCGCCAAGCAGCGCGGCTTTGATCTTATAGTTCATAACTGACAACCCTGAATATGTTTTTTGCGGAGTATTTAAGAGCCCCGCTGTTACATAGTATGAAACATCCGGCATCACAGTTACCGCGGGTTGAATATCATATGATCAAACCGCACGTTTTTTGCATCATATGCAATCTCATATTGCATATTTTCAACAAAAAACAAATCACGGTGCAAAAAAAGGCGAAAACCTATTGACAAGACAGGTTGTGTGTGATAAAATACACCCATCGAAATTAAATGTCGGAAAAAAAGGAGAGGCGCCATGAAGAAGCTCGCATGCGTTGCAATGGATATGATGATGTCGATGTGCATGTGCTCCATGTGCATGCTTTGTCGCGCCAATATTTCCGATGTGCAGCCTTCCGGGGTATGATATAAGGATTCAAAAGTCCAAGATGTCAAAAAAGGGGAACGCCATCGGCGCTCCCCTTTTAATATATTTAACCTTCAAAAAAGGAGTCCACAATCATGAAAAGATTCACTTCTCTTCTCCTCGCCTCGATTCTCGCAATTCTTGCCATTGCTTCTCTCGCATCATGCGGCGGCAACAAGGACATAGAAATTGCCGTTCCCAACGATTCCACAAACGAAGCTCGCGCGCTTCTTCTGCTTGAAGCCAACGGACTTATCAAGCTCAAAGAAGGTGCCGGCATAACCGCCACTGTAAGAGACATAGTTGAAAATCCCTACAACATCAAGTTCAGAGAAATAGAAGCTGCTTCTCTCCCCAACGTCCTCAAGGATGTCGACTTTGCTGTTATCAACTCCAACTACGCAATATCTGCCTCGCTCAATCCCACCAAGGATTCTGTGGCTATCGAAGGTTCTTACTCCGCTTACGCCAACATTCTTGCCGTGAAGGAAGGAACCGAAAACACTCCTGCGATCAAGGCTCTTAAGGCAGCTCTTGAAAGCAACCAGGTAAAGGACTTCATCGCCACGCAGTACAACGGCGCAGTAATAAGCACAGTAGACAACACCACCGACGGCTACGATACCTCCATTGACTACGATGCTCTCGCAGGCACAAAGATCACCGTCGCCGCTTCATCCACGCCTCATGCCGAGATCCTCGAAGTAGCCAAAAAGCTCCTTGCC
>CAUABN010000243.1:0-3077 GCA_958427275.1 uncultured Anaerotruncus sp. | reverse complement strand
AATCCCACCGACTGAGAGGCAGTCGGCTTTTGCCGACTGCCTTTTATTGCTGAAGCCCTTGCCAATTCGACCCCAATCAAGTCTGCCGCAGGCGGCTTGATAAGGATCGCGTAAGACTGGCTTCACCGGCTGCTTTTTTTATAGCGCGATCCGGGGTTCAGAATCCGACCGTTGTTGCGACTGAGGCTCCCTGCCGGCAGGCCGGCAAGACAGTAAAATTCAAAGGCATGATTTCGGTCATGCCTGTTCTGCTTTTTTGCGGCACACCCACGGGAGTGTGACCAACAAGATCTTGCTTGAATGGCACATATGCTATCCGGCTCCTGTCGATCTATCTCGCGTCATTGATAAAATGTTTTACTGTGTCTGTTGGATTCTTCAATTCGGTCTTGAAGAATTCCGGATACATCTTAATGTCCTCATCAAGCGAAGCCCACACCAAGTGTTCTTTGCTGTTATCTTCCATAAAGCTTTCGCTGATCGGCGCAAAAGCATCAGGCACTTTCATATAGAAGAAAAGCGAAATCTCATAAATCAGCTTGTTCCGATTGGAAGGCACGTCGCCATAGAAATAGTTTTCATGCACAAAGCCAAGACGGTCAATTTCCATCTGAACGCCTGTTTCCTCCAACACCTCACGGACGACAGCCTCTTCTGCCGTTTCACCGAATTTTACCCTGCCGCCAACGGAATAGAGATAGTCTCTGTCATTGCCAACCATCAAAAGCTTCCCATCTTTTATGATGATCGCTCCTGCACGAATATTCAAGATCCCATCGTCACAGACTACGCACATATATGAGATTACCACACCGGTCGTGTTTGAAATAACCATGAAGATCCGCTTTGCCAAGGACAGCGAGACCGCAAAGCTGTACGATATGATACGCGACGGCGTAACATTTGACCTCGGCAGAATTTACGGTGCTACGATGAACAAGCTCACGCAGTCTATCTACCGCGATGCAATGGAGAACCGCTCGGCGTGGACAAAGCTCAAGGTCGCGTATTCGTCGCAGATGGAAAACTACCTCAAGGACATCAACGCTTCGTACATAAAATAAAACGGTTGTGATAAGTGTCCTTGTGAAAGCCGTAGTCGGCTTTCACGGAGACAGAGTCACACCTATATACACCGCCCCGCGACCGCAAGGATCGCCGGGGCGGTTTTTTCCGCCGCCGCACGTGCATAGTCGATAAATTCCGCTTTGTCACCGGGATATACCGCAAATTCATCCGCAGGCGCCGCCGCGACGGCAGCCTCTGCGGCGTTCAGGACCGCCCCGGTGACGGCGCGTATGTATTTATCGGTGCCGACCGCAGAAGCGCGCGCGTAAAAAACACGCAAAACGTCCGCACGGCTCGCCCGCAACTCAGGTTCCGGAACACGGACGCCGACCGTGCCGAGCGCCAGAGCCTCCACGGTCGCACCCATGAGGGATATCACCGCATGGCGGCTGCACGGTGCGTGGAATTCGCACGCCGAAAAAAGCGAAAAGCTGTCAAGGGAAGAGCAGAACAGGCTTTCAAAATATATTCTTTTTGCATATTCCTCAATGTAATCTATCCCGAAAAGTCCGGTGACCGGCAGCACTGTCGGGTAGTCGCAGCTTATCTTGCGGTCGTCGGCGGCAAATACAGGATCGTAAATGCGGAAAAAGCCGCGCAGCGCACCCATGAGAGTCAGCACATAGGTCTCATTGCCGGTCTCCGGGCGGTGTCGCTGTGCTCTGCCGCAATAAAAGCAGGCGCGACCGAGCCTGCGCTCGATGATCCTGCGCCCGCGCCGCCGCGAGGCATCCACACCGTCGCGCACGAGTACCGCGATCGCAGTTTCGGGCGCGCGGCGGGAAAGATCCTGTCCCACCGTGTATGAGAGAGAAGCATAAATGCGACGCACCGCCGTCTCCGGCAGGGAAGAGCTTTTGCCGCCGGTGCGCCTACGGCAAAGCCCGCATACGAGCGCATATGCCTCGCTGCCGAGACGCGCGGCGTCCTCCGGTGATACGGCTCCCGAGTCTATGCTGTAGCTCATCAGTGCGTCAAGATAGCTGCCGTCCACCACGGCGGGCGGCGCGGAACGCTTACATGAGCCTACATATTGCAGTGAATCCATCGTCTTCTCCTTCGTCATACTCGTCATCCGGCAGTACCTCGTCAAGCTCATCCACGCCCGCAGAGTACCCCGCGCGCAACCGCCGCGCCAGTATGTCCAGCTCGCGCGCTTCAAGCAGATCGACCGAACCGTGCGCCGGTCCGTCAAACGCCTCGCGCATCAGCGCGATAAGCTCGGCGTCGCCTATGCGGTCGTAGGTATCGTCCTTAAGACGAAAAAATATTCCCACGAGCCGCTCAAGCGTCTCGTACCAGCTTTGCCGTCCTACATACGGCGACGCGGCAAAGCCGCGCGCCAGAGCGGGAAGAACACTTTCACCAAACTCAACGCGGCGCGTGTCGGCAAGCTCATACGCCCGGACCTCGGCAAGCTCGTGCGCCTCGTCGGGACTGAGAACAAGGCCGTATCCGGCGGTGTCGCGGTTGACAGCCAAAAGCCCGGCGGCTATGCGCTCGGTGCTGTGTGCAGGGTCGGGCAGGACCTCCCAACGCACCGCCGGGGCATTCTTTTCATTCATTTCAGACCTCCGTTTTTTAACAAAATGTAAATTGTGATATTTCGTGCGTTTTCCTCTTGACAGACGGCGCGTTTTGTGCTATTATATATGTATAAAATGGAGATTTATATACGCACGCTGTAAAAAGGATGTACTGTCCTATTTTACAGCATTTTTTTGTATTCGGTGCAACGCCGGTGTAAACAATTAAGGAACGGGAGAAAGAGAGCGGGGATTTGCCATGCTGAGCTAAGCGGCTGAGGCGTATGTATAAGTGATATATCGCCGGCGCGATGTTATATATTCTGCTTCTGCGAAGCAGAATGTGATATCTTGCTGTCACGCAATGCGTGACAGCAAGGTGATATATGACTGTCACGCATTTGCGTGCCAGTTATGTGATATCCGCCGGCGGGGAATTTAGTTTTGATAAGACTTCAAAGTTCAGTTACCCCGCCTCGTCAA
>CAUABN010000242.1:0-3077 GCA_958427275.1 uncultured Anaerotruncus sp. | reverse complement strand
ATTCCTGCTTACCGAAAACAGCTCGCACATACGCGATATACGTCGTCTGGTGACGCGTGTGCACACGCCGTTCATGCTTGTGTGTACAGAGGATAACATCGATTTCTGCGACAGCATAGGTATAAACCATACAATGGGAGCCGTGCTTGCGGTGAATCATCTTATAGAGCTGGGGCATCGGCGTATAGCCTTTATCGGTGAGCACAATACCGCATTGCGTATGTCGAGTTTTATTTCGACCATGCATGAACACGGATTGTCGCTGCCGGATGAATATATTGTTTGCCTTGATGAGCGCTTTGAGGAGTGCGGGTATCGCGGGATGCGCCGGCTTCTTTCAGTCAGCGAGCCTCCTACCGCCGTATTTGCCGCATATGACAATATCGCATACGGCGCTATGCGTGCCATACGCGAGGCGGGGCTGCGGATACCCGAGGATATTTCGGTAATAGGTATAGACGCCAATCCGACATCAAAATTCATGTGGCCGGCGCTTACGAGCGTTGACAGCCCGACGGGGGACATAGGCGAACTTGCGGCTGTTCTGCTTCACAAAAGAATGGACGGCGAGCCTACCGTTTCGTATCAGAGCGTGCGGCTTTGCCCGACGCTCAAGGTGTTTGAGAGCACAGCAGCCCCTGCAGCAGAATAAACCGGTCCCGGCAGACCATATGGTCTGCCGGGACCGGTTTATTCAAGGGCATTCATTATCCGGTCGATCACAGACCAGATCATAATGATGATCCCTATAATGATGCCCGCGGGGATCGCAAGCACACCTATTACCGCAATGCCGAAGCCGAAAACGGTTTTCGAGGCAGCGCTGCGAAGCGAGTAAAGTAAATTTTTTCGTCTCATTTTCATAGAGTTTTTTTATTCGCGCGCTCCGCTTACTATGTTGTAGTAGGCGTTGGAGGTCACACGGTATATGAGGGTGTACAGCAGTGCAAAGGCTGCAAAGCTTGCAAGCGTAGTTCCGATAAACAGGGGAATGTTTCTGAAGTTGAAGAGCCAGAGTAGCTTGTTTATCATAGGAAATGCAAACGCGAGATGGACCCCGGCAAGCACGAGCGGCAGGAAGAATACGGTCAGAAGCTGAGAATTTATGCTCTTTCGTATTTCGGATTTGGTCATACCTACGTTCTGCATTATACGGAAGCGCGACTGATCCTCATATCCCTCTGATATCTGCTTGTAATATATAATAAGCACCGCCGCAAATATGAAAACTATGCTGAGAATGATACCGAGGTAGAAAAAGCCGCCGTATGTTGCATAAAAATCCTCGCTGTTTGCGGTACGCCATTCTACGGAGCGTGATTTTATGCTGTACTCCTCTTCAAACGCGGGACCGCAAAGCATATCGCGCATTGCAAGATACACTTCTTTTTCCGCAGCTTCGTCAAGTCCCGTATCGAATCCGAACTGCCAGCGCGACATAAGCCGTATTCCCGCATGCTCGCTGTGGTACTCGTAAAGCCTGCTTACGGCTTTTAAGAGATCGGGAACTACAATGATTATTGTCGCTGTGATATCGCTCGATATCTCACCGGTTGCGGTCAACTCGTCCACCTGCTTTTTGATCTTATAGCTTTCGCCGCGTGTGAACGAGATGACATCTTCTGTATATGTCGTGCGATGGAGCGAGATCATTGCTTCGCCGTCCTCAAGCGTTTCATTTGCACCTGTCATGCTGTTGTAATCAGCAAGGGGAACAAAATAAAAGGTGCATACATTTTCTACGTCTCCGACCCATTGCACGTCGTAAACGACGTCACGGTCGGTCTCGACCTCGGTGCCGCTGAGATATCCGACAGCTGAAACACTGCGCCAGTCGGTCACGTTTTTTACTTGACCATGTGCATCTGCGGCGGTCCGGTATACGGCATTTCTGAGAGCGCCGATGTTTTCATCGTTGAGAGCCTCCGGATCGGTCATGTTATAATAGAGATTTATCTCTCGGGGATAACGTGCGCGCAGTGCGTCCTCTGAGCCGAAATACAGACACGAGGTGGAGGATATCATAACGAGCACCATTGTCGCCAGTATGCATATCGAGGCAAGTCCTGCGCCGTTCCGCTTCATGCGGTATGCCATTGATGAAACCGAAACAAAGTGATTAGGCTTGTAATAATAGCTCTTTTTCTTCCGGAGCACACGGCAAAGAAGGACAGAGCCGGATATCATTATCATATAGGTCGCGATGATGACCATTATAACGGCGATAAAGAAAAGCACTATTGCCGCAAGCGGATCCTTGACGGATACCGCGATATAGTATGCTGCGGCAAGGATGATTATACCGAGTATGCCGATGAACCAATTTGCACGCGGCGGACGCTCTCCGTTGCTTTCGCTTTTCATGAGCGATATCGCACTGTTTTTTCTTATCTGAATGAGTGAGTTAATATAAATGAGCAGGTATATCGTGTTGAAAATAAGAAGCGACATAACAACGCCTATGGGAGATACCGAGAGATCGTATGTCACGTTGCCTTTCATAACGTTCACGAGTCCCAGCTCCGCGAGCTTGGAAAAGGTGATACCGGCGGCAAGACCCGCAGTGAGCGAGATCAGCGCAACTATCAGTGTTTCAAAAAACAGTATGATACCGATATTATGCTTGCCCATGCCGAGAATGTTGTAAAGTCCGAATTCCTTTTTGCGTCGGCGGATAAGGAAGGAGTTTGTGTAAAACAGGAATATCACCGCAAATGCGGCGATCACCCAGCTGCCCAGCCCCATCATCATGGCGATGGTGGAGCCTCCGCGCAGTGCGAGGATCGCATCGGAGTATTGCAGAAATGTGATGATATAGTACATCATCACCATGCCCGTGCAGGTGAAGATGTAGGGAATATACATACGTTTGTTCTTGCGGATCCCGTCTGCCGCAAGGCGCGGATAAAAACTTATATTCATCTTGCGTCACCGCCGGTCGCAAGCAGGGTAAGAGTGTCGGATATCTTTCCGTAAAGCTGTTCGTCTGTTGAGTCTCCACGCCATAGCTGATGGAAGACCTCGCCGTCCTTTATAAACAGTACTCTCCCGGCGGAGCTTGCCGCTTTTACCGAGTG
>CAUABN010000241.1:0-3085 GCA_958427275.1 uncultured Anaerotruncus sp. | reverse complement strand
AGCTTGTAAAGCGTCGCGTTTTCCTCCATCAGCTTTGCTGTGTTGAGCAGTGAGCGCGTGGAAGCGACCTCCTCGCGGCGGGTTATAACATTCGCCTGCGCCTGCTTTTCGGCAGCCAGTACGGAATTCATAATATCGCGTATTTCGCCGGGCAGGATTATATCCTTGACATCGGCGCTCTTTATATCGATATAAAGAGCCTTTGCCTTTACCGTAAGCTCGCCAAGCACCGCGCGTCCCATGTCCTTTTTATTTTCAAGTATCTCGTCGAGCGTATGTGCACCGACATATTCGCGAAGCGACAACTGCGCGGCGGTGTAGAGCTGGTTCTCATAGTTATCCACCTCGGCGGAGATCTTTACAAAGTCGGTGATCTTGTAGTTGCAGACAAAATTCACGCGGATAGTCACCTTGTCGCGCGTCAGCATTTCCTGACCGGGAATGTCACACTGGAGCAGGCGGGTGTCAACAAAGTCGAATGACACCGTGTTTTCGGTGTTCCAGAAGAAATAACGGCCCGCATCAAGTACCGAGTGGAGTTTGTTGTTGAAGTAAACGCGCGCCTTCTGATATTCGCTCACATGGATCTCGGTGTAATATCTTCCCGAAAGCGTTTCAAAAATATAGACGGGAATGTCGTCGGACACAACCGGGTCGGAGGTGTCAACGGTTTTGAATTCATGCTTGCCGGCTGCGTTGAAGAAAGCGTGCGTTCCCGCGTTGAGCGCACCTACAAAGTGACCGTCAACATAATGAAGAGCGATCGTGCGGTCTGCAACATCGGTTATGGTAATGCTGTCTGCGCCATCGGCTTTGCGGAGGGCATCGGCTGTACAGCCTGTTAACGCGATTATGTCGCAATCCAAGGACATTGAATTGTACTCGCGACCTCCGAGCGTCGAATATTTGCCGGGACCGAGAATGGCAGCCGGTATGCCTTTTTTATACATAAGCGCGCATTCGGAGCCGTTCACTGTAAATGACATTTTTTTCATTGTAAAGCCTTTCTTTTGTCTATGGTCGATGATGGGTGGCGAAGGCGGACATCCGCCCGCGCATCATGCGCGGCGTCCCGGTTGAGCGTGTGCCGTCTTTGAGCGGAACTGCGGGTAAAAGCCCCACAGTCTGGCTCGCGGCGGCGCGCGCGGTATCCCCGGGGCGGCAAGGCGTATGAGGCGCTGCACAGGGCAGGGCGGCGTCAGCCTTCACCGGTTGAGCTGAATTCCGAAGAATTCAAATTAAAAAAACACTTACAGGTGTTTTGGAGGCGGAGTCGAACCGCACGAAGAAAAATCCTTGCCGACTGCCGGAGAATATCCGGCATGGGCTTTGACTTTTTTCGTTAGCCCACTGATGTGCCCGACACCGGAACACGCCGGGATACTTCCCGCGCGCCGCTGCGCTCCGTTTTCACGGCAAACGCTTGCGCCTGTACACATCAAGATAAGTATACATCAGAAATATGAACTCAATATGAATCCTGCTGATATGATAACGGGGCTGTCGTGCATTGGCACGACAGCTCCGTTAAACTTATTTATGCTGACACGGGTGATCGAAAAATCCCCTGAGATCGACTGAAAGCCTCCCGGCAGGATCCTCACGGAACCCGATAGCGCCCACAAGCACGCGGTCACGCAAGGGAGCTTCATAATAAGCGGTTTCAGCTCCGCACAGCTCCATAAAATTCAGCGCGGCGCGTCCCATGACAAACATGGGCTGAAAATCCTCGTGCCCAGGCAGGGAATCAAGCGTCAGCATGTGCCCGCCGGACGGATCGAGGCGAAACTGACACATGCCGACAAATTCACCGTCCGCATCGGCTCTGTATGCCAGCGCATCCGGCAGAAATTCCGCGCCGACTCTTGCCGCCAACGCTTCTTGTTCGGTTTTTGTCTGGATCGGTATTACTTCAAGCATCGTTTACCTCATTTCACAGCGCGCTTGAGGCTTATGACCTCCTGCGGATCAAGATAGCGCCACTGTCCGCACTTCAGCCCGTGCAAGGTCAGGTCGCCTATGGCAGTGCGCTTGAGTCGTACAACGTCTATGCGCGCAATGTCGCACATCTTTCTTATCTGGCGGTTTCGCCCCTCATACAGTGTCATTTCAAGCGTGGCGCCGTCGGGATAAAATTCGAGCACCTCTACCTTTACCGGGCGTATTTTTTTGCCGTCGATCATGAGCGGGGATGATAAAAGCTCAAGCGTTTTGTCGGTTATCTCTCCGCGCACACGCACATGGTATACCTTGGACACGTGATTGCGCGGGTGTGTCATCATGTTTGCGAATTCACCGTCGTCGGTAAGGAGCAAAAGTCCCTCGGATGCCATATCGAGCCTGCCGACTGGATAGACCCTGCTTCCGGCATCCGCTACAAGCTCTGTGACCTGACGTCTGCCTTTTTCGTCCGCAAGCGTGCAGACGAACCCGCGCGGCTTGTACAGGGCTATATATTTGCGCTCGCGCTCGCTGCGCGGAGTGAAAACCAGACGCTGACCCTTCCATGCAACAACATCCCGTGAGGGATCTATCTTGTCGCCGAGTCCGGCAGGTCTGCCGTTTACGGTCACATGTCCCGCTTCTATTTCAGCCTCCGCGGCACGGCGTGAAAGCATGCCGCAGTCGGAGAAAAATTTCTGAATCCTGATTTTTTCCATAGATGTACTTACTTTTTTCAGATTTTCAGCCCGAAAAGCGATAAAAACCACTCTATCAGTCTGAATTTTTTGTTTTTATGTACCGCCGCATTATACTCGGCGCAGATGTCTGATGATGCGATATCTTTTCCGTCACAGCTCCATCGCAACGTTCCGAGCCTGTCGCCGCGCTTTACCGGAGCCTGCGCGATGTCGGTAAGCAAAACGTCGGTAGTTATCTCACCGTGCGTGCGGGGAAGTGTAACACGGATCTCGCAGGGATTTGAGGCGAGCACGGTGTTTTGCTCACCGCCGCTCAATGATACGGCGTATTCAAGCTCACCTGCGGCGGCGAGACAAATGCTCTTGTACGCCTCAAAGCCGTAGTTGAGCAGACGCTGATGGTCCTGCCAGTCATTCGGCGCGGAGATCGTCACTGAGATGAG
>CAUABN010000240.1:0-3087 GCA_958427275.1 uncultured Anaerotruncus sp. | reverse complement strand
TCCTCGTTATATCCGTCGGCTATCATACCGCCATCACGTACCGTGGCAGGCGGCGTTTCGACGATAGCGCTGTTTATAAGCGATACAACATCGTCAAGAGTATCAAGTGCGCTGTAAATTGCGGAAAGATCATCACTTTTGCACTTTGATATCAGCTCGCGTACATCGGGAAGCACGCTGAGCGTGGTCGATACCGCGCGCAGATCGCGCGCATTGGCTGTACCGTAAACGATCCTTGTCACAAGCCGTTCGATATCGAGCACCGATTTCATTTGCTCGCTCAGATCCTCGCGCAGCATATAATCATCCAATAGCTCGCCGATAGCCGCCTGTCTGCGGGTGATCGCACTGATGCTGAGCAGCGGGTGCTCCACCCACTGACGCAACAAACGCGCACCGGCTGCCGATGACGTTTTATCAAGCACGCCGAGCAAAGACCCTTTGCGGTCCTTGGAACGCATAGTCTCTGTCAGCTCAAGATTGCGGCGTGAATTAAGATCAAGCTGCATATACTGACCGTTCTCGTATATGTTCAGCTCTTTTATGTAGGTGATGTCCGTTTTTTGTGTATCGGCTATATACGCAAGCAGTGCGCCGAGGGCGCATATAAGCCTGCGTTTGTCAAGATCACCGTCGCGAAGTGTAGCAGAAAACTGAGATCTGACTGCCTCCGCCGCAGACTTATACTCATATTTTGAGGCATCTCCGTCGCTTATAACAGCGTTAAGACGATTCTTGACGAAATCCACGAGCTCCGGACAGAGCTTGTGCGGCAGATTTATCAGCACCTCGCGAGGTGCGTATGTGCCAAGCTCGCCGATAAGCTGCGGAAGGTACTGCGCCGTTTCAAAAGACGTGGCAAATATCTGTGCCGTGGAAATATCCGCAAAGCAGACGCCGGCGCCGCCTTCATCAATGAATACCGACGCAAGATAATTGTTGCGCGTTTCGGGGAGCATTGATGCCTCCGTGACTGTACCGGGGGTGATGATACGTATCACATCACGCTTTACAAGTCCTTTGGCAGTGGCGGGATTCTCCATCTGCTCGCATATTGCCACCTTGTAGCCCTTTTCGATCAGAGTTGCAATATATGTTTCGGCGCTGTGAAAAGGAACTCCGCACATCGGGGCGCGCTCCGCTTCACCGCAGTCGCGCCCGGTGAGCGTAAGCTCAAGCACGCGCGACGCGATGATGGCATCATCAAAAAACATCTCGTAAAAGTCGCCGAGACGGTAAAAAAGGAGGAAATCCTTATATTGATTTTTTATTTCAAAGTATTGCTCCATCATAGGAGTCATGAGGATATCCTCCCTTTTATGAAATTACGTTAAATGTCAGTGGCAGCCGCCGCAGCAGGAGCAGTCGTGCGAGCAATCGTGATGATGATGCTCCTCACCCGTTACCTCAGCCATGATCGTTTCGTTGATCTCGGCAAGAAGAGCCGTCACCTTTTCCTGTGATTCGGCAAATGCAACATATGAAGGCGCCGCGGTGATCTCACCGGCAAGAGCCTCAAGACGGTTGCGGATAGCACCGAGCAAAAAGTCATTGGGCGCGGTTTTGGCGCTTTCGTCGGCAAATGCCTTCTGCTGAACGTTGTATTCGGTCACCTTGGTCTGGATCGCGCTGTCGGCAAGGTAGGCAGCCTGGGCAGCCTCGTATGCCTTCATTTCGTCGCTTTCCTTTACCGCTTTGCCGATATCGTGAGCCATCTTGATAATATCCATTTTGTTCTCCGTTGTTCTGTTTTGTTTTTTCATACCGCTTCATAATGCATAGAAAGTATGATTCATATTATTATACCTCAAAATAAGGATTTACGCAAGTACTTATATTAAAAAATGTAGGTATAAGCCCTTTTTTGTCGAAAAACACTTTTCTCACTTGACACTCGCCGCAAAATACTGTATCATAATATATAAAAGCGGTAAATAAATGATAAGCCGATCACCGCGGAACGGAGAAGCATGAACATCACAGTAAATTGCATATACGGCAAAAAAGCCATCACAGCTTTTGCCCGCTCAGGTCTGTACAAAAAAGCCGACCCACAAAAGCGATTTATCGCCTTCATTGCGATCGAATTATTTTGCATTATGTGCGTAGCGATCACTGTTGCATTCGGAGGCTTTGACTCAAAAGCACTGATCATGATCGCACTCATCGCACTGAGCCTGCTTTTTCAGCTTTACATCTATCTTATCTTACCGCGTATAATATTCAACGCAAGAAAAAACCTCGGCAACGTCCGTCAGACCCTGACCTTTGCCGACGATGAGATAATATCGCTCTCATTTTCCGATGAGTTTGAATCCACGGAAAAAATATCATATAACGCACCAGTGAGCATTCGCGAAACCAAAAATTATGTCTTTTTCTACATCACAAAGCAATCGGCATATATAATCGACAAATCCGGTATTTCCAATTCCGACCTTACGGAACTTCACAAACTGTTTGCTCTCAGGTTCGACGAAAAATACACAATTCTGAATTACTGAATCGCAAAACGGCGGCGTCGAAAAACTCAAAGCGAGTTTTTCGGCGCCGCCATTGTCATTGGCGCTTCGATCTGCCTTTATATTTTCTCTCCTATCAGAGCAAACGGACGCGAGTCGGTTATTTTTACGTTTACATACTCACCCTTAACATTTCCTCCGTCGAAAAGAACGATCTTGCCGCCTTCGGTGCGCGCTGATGTAACGTTCGGGTCCGTCTTGCTTTTTCCGTCGCACAGCACGCGCATATTTTTGCCTATGTATTTACGGTTTATCTCGCCGGATATCTCGGTCTGGAGCGCCAGCAATGCGTCCATGCGCTTCCCTTTGACCTCGTCCGGGACCTGATCGGTCATTGCGGCAGCCGGCGTGCCGCTGCGCGGCGAATAGATGAAGGAATACACCATATCATATCTTACCCGGCGCAGGATATCGAGCGTTGCCTCGAATTCTCCATCCGTCTCGCCGGGAAATCCTACGATGATATCCGAGCTGAGTACGATATCCGGCATTTTTTCACGCGCGTAATCAACGGTTTCAAGATAACGCGCAGTATCGTAATGACGGTTCATTGCCGCGAGCACGC
>CAUABN010000239.1:0-3093 GCA_958427275.1 uncultured Anaerotruncus sp. | reverse complement strand
CACTTTAACGGTAGTGTTGAACTTGACCGTATCGTCGATGTTGGGTACCAGTGCAGTCGATTCTGCGGGAGCCTCGGTGGTTGCAACAGGCTCGGCGGCGGTCGTCGTCGAGTCACCGTTGCCCGGGTCGGCACACGCAACGCAAAGCAGTGTCGCGCAAACCATAAGGCACGCAAGGATCATGGAAAGTATCCTGGTTTTCATTATGATCTGTCTCCTTTACAATTTCAAAATTTCGCGGAATGCAGTATGCAGGGTCCCGCAAGCCGCAGTGCAATCAAAAGATCCACAACTAATTTTATCATACGAACGGGTGTTTGTCAAGAAAAATTATCCCCGCATCCGTATAATTTCTACATATAAAAATTGTCGTCGGAGTGCCGTGTCCGCGCCATTTGTTAATTATTTTCCGAGCACCGAAAAAATGCGCAAAACCTTTGACAAAGTGGCGTTTATGCGCTATAATTATATGGAATGTTTCCTGCCGGAACACAAAACGCAAGGAGATACATTACGATGGATCAGAAATACACGATCGGCGTTGACTTCGGCACTCTTTCCGCGCGCGCACTCGTTGTGCGTACCGGCGATGGTAAAGAAATGGCTGATGCCGTTATGGACTACCCGCACGGCGTTATCGACACCGTTCTTCCGGAAACAGGGGAGGCGCTGCCGCCCGATTGGGCGCTGGAGGATCCCCACGATTTTCCGCTTGTGCTCGAATACATAATCCCCGAGGCGCTGCGCCGCGCGGGCGTTGACAAGCGCGATGTATGCGGCATAGGCATAGACTTTACCTGCTGCTCTATAATGCCGGTGTACAAGGACGGCACGCCGCTCTGCTTTACCGACGAATACAAAAACGACAAGCATGCATATCTTAAGCTGTGGAAGCATCATGCCGCATTCGAATACGCCGAAAGGATGACCGCTGTTGCGTCCGAACGCGGCGAAAAGTGGCTGCGCTCATTCGGCGGCAAGGTGTCGAGCGAATGGATGTTCCCGAAGATATGGCAGCTTTACACCGAAGCGCCGGAGATATATCATGCGTGCGACATGATAGTCGAAGCCGGAGACTGGATGACCTTTCTCCTTACCGGAGTGATGACGCACGGATATCTTTACGCCGCGTACAAGAGCCACTACATGATCCACGATGGCGGCTTCCCCTCCCCCGACTTCTTTGCGGCGCTCGACCCGGGGCTTCGCAATGTGGTAGCCGAAAAGGTGAACGCACCGATAGCCATGCCCGGCACATGCGTGGGCAGAGTAACGCCTGAGGCGGCGCGCCGGTTCGGTCTTGAAGCGGGCATCGCAGTTGCGGCCGCCTCTCCCGACGCGCACGTTGCCGCGCCCGCTGTCGGATTTGAACGCTGCGGCGACATGTACGGCGTGCTTGGAACCTCCAACTGCTATTATGCACTTGCGGAGGAATACCACGACGTTCCCGGCATCTGCGGCTGCGCGTGGGACGGTCTTGCCGCAGGTCTTTACGGATTTGAGGCAGGGCTTTGCTGCGGAGGCGACCACTTTGCATGGGCGGCAAACAACATAGCCCCCGCCGAATACCGCGAGGAAGCGGAGCGTCTGGGCATGCCCCTTATAAAATACCTGATCGGCAAGGCGGCAAAAAAGAAGCCCGGCGAGAGCGGTCTTCTGGCTCTCGACTGGTGGAACGGCAACCGCTCGATACTCGTCGATCCCGATCTTTCCGGCGTGCTGATCGGCATGAATCTGCGCACACGCGCAGAGGATATCATGCGCGCGCTCATTGAGGCGACAGCCTTCGGCACGCGCGTGATAATAGAAAACTTCCGCAGTCACGGCATACGCGTAGATAACTTTTATGCCGCAGGCGGGATAGCACGCAAGGATCCGTTCACCATGCAGGTGTATTCCGACGTCCTCAAGCTGCCCATACGCATAGCCGGCTCGGCGCTCATGCCGTGCCTCGGAACCGCCATACTTGCCGCGGTAGCCGCGGGCGAGTATTCCACAATCCATGACGCGAGCATGGCGATGCGGAATCTCAGCGACACGGTCTACATGCCCGACCCCGAAGCGGGCGCGGTATACGACCGGCTTTATGCGGAATATCTTGAGCTTCACGATTATTTCGGCAGAGGCGGCAACAACGTCATGAAACGTCTGCGCGCCATAGCCGCGGAAGCTTCGGAAAAATAAATATAATCGGAGTTAATGCAATGGATAAGCTCGAAGCTACGATCAAAAAATATTCAAAGCGCTATTTCATAGACGCAATGGGCGCAATGGCGCTCGGACTCTTTGCCTCCCTGCTCATAGGAACGATATTCAAGGCGCTCGGAATGATACCTCACTGCGCCTTTCTCGGGCAGATAGGCGGCTACGCGCAGAGCGTGGCAGGTCCCGCAATGGCGGCAGCTATCGCATACTCACTCTGCCGTGATCCGCTTGTGATATTCTCCTCCGCAGCCGTCGGCTTTGCCGCCAACTCTCTCGGCGGTGCGGGCGGACCGCTCGCGGTGCTCTTCATCACCATTGCCGCCGCCGAATGCGGCAGGCTGGTGTCAAAAAAGACCAAGGTGGATATAATTGTAACGCCGTTCGTTACAATATTTGTGGGCGGCACGCTTTCGATACTTGTGGCGCCGTATATAGGTAAACTCGTCGGGTATGTAAGCGACTTTATCGGCTGGGCGGCACTCAAGGCGCCGTTCGTGTCCGGACTTATCATATCCGTCGTTGTCGGCATAGCGCTCACTCTGCCGATATCCAGCGCCGCGATATGCGCCGGACTTACGCTCACAGGCAGCATTGCCGCCACCGGCTCGTCCGAGGGACTTGCCATTGCGGGCGGCGCCGCCGTTGCCGGCTGCTGTGCGCAGATGATAGGCTTTGCGGTCATATCCTTCCGCGATAACCGCTGGGGCGGTCTGCTCTCGCAGGGCATCGGCACAAGCATGCTCCAGATGCCCAACATAGTACGTCACCCCGCGATATGGCTTCCTCCCACGCTCGCATCGGCAATAACCGGACCGCTTGCCACCTGCGTTTTCAAAATGCGCATGTACGGCGCGGCTATCAACTCCGGTATGGGCACCTGCGGAATGC
>CAUABN010000238.1:0-3095 GCA_958427275.1 uncultured Anaerotruncus sp. | reverse complement strand
GATCTCGGCAGGACCGTCCGGCGCACGGCATATGGAGATATGCCGTCTGCCGCGCTCAAGCACAAAGGCAAGCTCCGGCTCCGCCTTGCTGCCCAGCGCCTCAAGTATCATTAACAGCGCAGTCCTGTTCCTGCGGTGGAGAGTAACGATGCCGGGCGTCTCCGGATCAAACGTTACCGATTCCTCTACCGCGCCCCATGCATAACAGTCGCGCCACATAAGCTCAACGCATCCGTCGCTCATACGCAATTCGCCGCCCGTCACCAGCTCGACCCTGTCGGGCTTCTGCGGCTCAGGTGCGGTCTGCTCCTCCGGCGTAAAAAGCACCGGCGCCTCGGCTCCGCTTTCATCGTCCTCCATTGCGTCAAAATCAAGGCACATACCGGGCGGGGGCGTGGGAATATTATTAAATGCCGCTCCATCGGTGAGCAGACGCTCGGTAACGGTCTTTACCGTCACCGGTATCACGTTTGCGCCGTCGGCGTTCGGCGTTTCCTTTGCGCGCAGCGCTTCCGCCCTGCGGGCGCGGCGCTTGGAGGGCGACTTTTTTCTGTCTTCCGAGATATCCATTTTGTAACGCTCCTTGTCTTAATTGGCATGCGCGTCCGTGAATCCGACCGTGAAGGACGGGAAAAATAATAAAAAACACTGTGCGGTGCCGATATGAAATACATGTATTTACATCTGAAAAAATATACATTTACGGCGTGCGTTCTGCTTATTGCCGCGTCGCTGCTCGCGCCGGGCGCGGCGGCTGACGACGGGACGGATATTCTTGCCCGCTCCGCCGAATTGCTTGCTGCCGGCAAGCCGTTTGCGGTACGCGTTGCCGTTTGCGCCGTTATGCTGAACCGCGTGCGCGCCGCGGGATTTCCGGACACACTGCCGGCGGTAACAGCCGGGCTGCTTGCGTCGCAGCCGGGAGGCGCTGCCGGATATTCCGCGTGCGTACCCGACGGACGAAGCATACGTGCCGCTGCGGCGGCACTGCGCGGCGGAGACCCTACGCGCGGCGCGCTGTATTTTGCCGCGTCAGCGGACGTTCCCGACGATATCCGCGCGGGCGGACGCATACTTTTTGAAGCGTCCGGCTTCGCATTCTGGAAATAACGCGATCCTTATATAGTATACAACAAAACCGTTCCGATATCAACACACGTATTGACAAAAAACAAAAACAGATATATAATTATGCTGTAGAAATTTGTTCGCGGCAGAGTCCGCGGAAAGGAATGGTACAAAAATGGATCTTCGGAACATTCTGAAATCTCTTGAGCACTGCCCTTGCGGCAAGGAACACACCTTTGTTACAAAGGTAGTTGAAATATCGAGCGGCGCTACCCGCCGCGCAGGCGAGGTCCTTAAAAATGCGGGCTTCCCCGAAAAAATACTGCTGGTAGCCGACCGCAACACCATAGCTGTTGCCAACGCCGAGGGACTTGAGGACGCCCTCACCGCCTCCGGCTTTGTTATCAAAAAGCTGGTTTACGACAACATGAAATACGCCCGAGTCGAGCAGGTGCGCGAGGTCATGGCGCTTGCCGCAGATGTGGACGGCATTATTTCCGTAGGCACAGGCTCGCTCAACGACATCTGCCGCGTTTCCTCTTACGAGCTTAAAAAGATGTTCTGCATCTTTGCCACGGCTCCTTCGATGGACGGCTTTGCCTCCGACACCGCGCCGATAATCGAAAACAACTTCAAGACCTCCTGGCAGGCGGAACAGCCCGCGATCATAATTGCCGACACCAAGATACTCGCCAAGTCTCCGGTCGAACTGAAGGCTGCCGGATTCGGCGACATGGTTGCAAAATACATAGGCATTCTTGACTGGAAGGTAGCGCACCTGCTCATCGACGAATACTACTGCGATGAGGTCGCCGAGCTTACCATGACTGCCGTAAGAAAAATGGTAGCGCTTGCCGACAAGGTAACGACCGAGGATGAAGAAGCCGCAGGCGCGATAATGGAAGCGCTCGTGCTTTCCGGTCTTGCAATGAAGCTGGCGCGTTCCTCGCGTCCCGCCTCGGGCGCCGAGCACGTTGTGTCCCACTATTGGGAGTGCTACAAGCTGGCACGCGGCATCTGGCCCGAATATCACGGCAAAAAGGTCGGCGTTGCCACCGTTATAATCGACCGCCTCTACCGCAACCTTGCGGACCGTCTGCCCGAGATCAATCCCGTAAAGGACCCCACAGACTGGGACGAGGTGTACCGTCACTTCACCCCCGAGCAGGTACCCGGCGTTAAAAAGCTCAACAACCCCACAATAACCGACAAGGTCGATCCCGCCAAACTCAAAGCCTCGTGGGGTGAGATACGCCGCCTCATTTACGAGATACTCCCCGAACCGGAGGCTCTTGTCGATCTCATGAAGCGCGCCGGCTGTGCCATCACGCCCGAGGAGGTCCATGTGTCTCCCGAGCTGCTTGCCGAGGGTCTGCGCTGGCACTCCTATATGCGCTATCGCGTGCTCATTACAAGACTCCTCCCCATGATCGGCGTCGATCCGATGGACTATATCAACTGAAGCCGCATTAAAAAACAAAAATTCAAGGAGATATCGCCATGAACAACGAGCCGCAAATGTGCAATAAAGGCTCGCCCCCGCGCACCGGCACCATCCGCGCTATCGGCGCCGCCGCGGGCTACCTTGCGCTCTACTTTGGCATACGCTTTGCGGCAACGCTGTTCATTGCCGTGGCGTATTTCATAGTAAGACTGCCCGCGGATCTTGAAACCACCCACACGCTTGACCTGATACTCAGCTATATCGGTGAAATATCCTTTGTCGAAATAATTTCCTCCACCATTGCGATGTTTGCCGCAGTGTGGGTCATAGGTCTGATACGTGACCGCAAAAAGCCGCTCGCAGACCACGTCGGTTTTTTCCGCGATTCGGGCTTCGTCCGCTTCAGCCCTGTCCTTGTCCCTCTGCTCATAGTTCTCGGATTCACGCTCAACATGTTCGTATCGCTCATGCTCGACATGCTTCCCATTCCCGAGGATATACTCAATGACTACGCCGAGCAGTCCTCGCTTCTCGGTGAAACGACCGTGCTTTCGGTCCTTGCGACCGCGATATTCGCGCCGCT
>CAUABN010000237.1:0-3102 GCA_958427275.1 uncultured Anaerotruncus sp. | reverse complement strand
CGGCAAAAAGAAAAAAGGCAGGAAGAACATATGATGCCGCAGGGACTTCCGTGCTATCCTAGGCACGTGTCATATGTTGCAAACTCTCCGATATGGGGCGGCACGGCGCTTGCAGAGCGCTTCGGCAAACATGCCGAAGCGCCGACTATCGGCGAGACCTGGGAGCGTACCGTCCGCGATGATGAGATGAGCGTCATTCTTGACGGCGAATGCGCCGGAATGACGCTTGGTGAGTATATAGAAAAAAGCGGAGGAACTGCGGTGGGACAAGCGCACGGCAGGTTTCCGCTGCTCATAAAATTCATTGACGCCGCCGACCGGCTTTCGGTACAGGTGCATCCGGACGACGACTATGCCGCACGCGTCGAGCATGGCGTGGGGAAGACCGAGATGTGGTATGTCGTAGACGCCGCACCGGGGGCGGAGCTGGTCATGGGACTTGCCGACGGCAAAACGCCGGATGACCTGCGTGCCGCAGCCCGTGCCGGCGTGGACGTGTCCACGTACCTCAGGTATGTTCCGGTAAAGCCCGGCGACTGCTTCTTTATCCCATCCGGAATGATCCACGCCATCGGCGCCGGGATCCTTATCGCCGAGATCCAGCAGAACTGCGATCTTACGTACCGTGTCTGGGATTACGGACGCATCGGCAAGGACGGAAAGCCGCGTGAATTGCACACCGAAAAGGCGTGCGACGTGATACGTCAGTTCACAGATGCCGAGGTCAGCGCCGCAAGGTTTGAAGCGCTTGAAGGCGAGCGCGGGAACACGCTGGCTGCCTGCCGTTATTTCACCGTCCGCTTAGGAGAAGGCGGCGACGCATTCACGGCTGATGATGCTTCGTTCAACTCTGTGCTTTGCTGTGAAGGCGCAGGTAGCGTTGCGTGGCGCGGCGGAGAGGTGAGCCTCAGAGCAGGGGATAGCATTTTCATTCCTGCCGGCTTGGGTGATTACAGTATAAAGGGAAACGCCCGTGTGCTCGTGAGCCGGGTATAAAAAGGTACATGATAGAAAGGCTCTATAATAAAAGTATGGGTCACTCAGATAGGCAAAGAAAGAATAAAAGAAAATAAAAAAAAGAACGAGCATATCTGAAAAAATCTGATGCAATGTAAGTTACCACACCAACAAGATCAGAGGTATCAGATATGCCCGATTCTTATTATACAGAAAAGTTACTCGGCTTGCAAGAGGTTTCGATCAAAAAGGTCAATGACATGAAAGAAGATTATGAGATCTTTATTGAGCAACCGCGAAAACAGTGTGTGTGCCCCGCTTGCTGAAAGGTGACGGATAAAGTTCACGATTACCGTACGCAACGCATCAAGGAGCTTTCCGCCTTCGAAAAGCCTGTTGTCCTTGTTTTGCGCAAGCGCCGGTACGCCTGCTCCCATGGAACGCCTACGGAGTGCGGAATTTCAGTCGATTCCGTAATCGTATCCTCTTTATGTTCTCAGGCAAAAGCGGCGCCGAAGCATAGGAAAAGCGCCACTCCGCTACGCTTCGTGACGCTTTTCCTATGCTCTTCAATGGTTCCTTGCGATTTTTACCCCAACTATTGACATAGAGCCTTAAAAACTCAAATTGAGTTTTTAACAACCCTGTTGACATTGTTCTCGTTTTTCAACTCTGAGCCTTCTTCTGACTCAGTGTGCAGTATCCGAAAACGGTGTAAAGCACCTTTTCGTTGAACGCCTGCTCACGCAGATACGCTACTATCTGCTCCTTTGTCGTTCCGTATACAAGATACTGCGCATAATATGCGTAGTACTTATTCACGTATTCGTCGTACTCCTCCTCGGTGACGGTCATGTTTTCCGCCGTTGCGATACCGTTGAGGATAAGCTCGGTCTTGATATATTCCTTTATCGTTTCATCTATCTTTTCGGCAGTGATGCCGTTTTCGGCAAGGTATGCGTCATAATCCTTGCCCGCCTCGCTTGCCGCGCTGATATAATCGTTCGTAATAAGCGCGTAGTAATACTGATACTGCTGTTCGGGGTATTCAAGGACCTCGGAGCGGCTCATAACGGCGCTCCACATATCACTGCTCACCTCGCTCAGCGCGTTGTATTCGGATATCGTTTTAAGATACTCATGCAGGTAAACACGGTAATCGCTGATAGACTTATACTTGCCGTTGCTGAGCTTGCTCGCCGCTTCATCGTTTATTTCAAGGCGGCAGATACCGTGTACCGTTACCTTGAAGGTAACGGGCTTGCCCGAGATATCCTCATAGTAGTTTTCGGGGAATTTCAGATTCAGCTCGACCGTAGTCCCCGGCTTTACACCGATAAGACCGTCGGCAAATCCCGCAATATATCCGGAATTTTCAACATCGAGAAATATGGTAGCCTTTTCGCTCGTGCCGCCATCAAACGTCTCGCCGTCCATATAGCCGGTATAATCCATTTCGATATACTCGCCCGCGCGCGTTGCGTCCGCTGTGGTGTCAAGCTCGTAAAGCCCCATCGTGACCATACGGTCGCCAAGCTCGCGCTCAAGCTCCGCTTCGGTCGGATCGACGGGGAGCGCCGAGACCTCAAGCGGGATATCCTTATAATCCAGCTTTACGTATTTGGAAAAGTCGAGCTTTGAATAGTCTATCGTCTCCGGGACCGCCGCGGTTACAGACGGCTCGGTGGTGACTGCTGCGGACGTGCTGTCCGCTGCTGACGTGCCGCCGTTCCCGAATATCTGAGAAAGCTGACAGCTGCCGAGCATCATTGAAACCAACAGCCCTACCGAGAGAGCTGACGCAATTTTCGTCTTTATTTTCATTATCCGATCATCCTTTTTCAAAAAAATACGAAAAAGCCGCCGGGCGCGCATCCGGGCATATCTTCCGTCTACGCCGCCGGTCGGCGACTTTTTCTTTGCTGTCGTAAATCGAAAGCTCAATTACTTTGACTCAACTTCAAGAACTTTTTTGCCGTCATACATTCCGCAATTCTTGCAGACATGATGATTCAGAACGAGTTCTCCGCAATTCGAGCACTTGACCATCGCGGGAGCTGCGAGCTTCCATGTGCTGGAGCGTCTCTTGTCTCTGCGGGCCTTCGATACTTTTCTTTTCGGTACTGCCATACCTCTACACCTCCC
>CAUABN010000236.1:0-3106 GCA_958427275.1 uncultured Anaerotruncus sp. | reverse complement strand
CGCGGAATTTTCACCGAGTCTCGCAATGATGCCTGCGGCGCATCTGCCGGAGGTATTTGTGATATCGGAATAGTTTATACAGCCCTTCACGGAGCCGGCAGTGTTGGCGGAAATATAGCTTATGATGCCGCCGGAGCTGTCGCCCGTGTCGGCGACCGTTGCCGCGCCGCCCTTTGTGCTGTTTACGCAGTTTTCAACGATAAAGTCCGCAACGGGCCATGCAAACACACCGCCGAGGGTATCGCCGCCCTCGATGGCTCCCGTGTTGGAGCATCCGCGCACCTCGGTCTTCGCCTCGGCTCTGCCGATAACGCCGCCCGCGACGTAGCCAACGATCCTGCCGCTGTTTGCGCAGTCGGTAACAGTCACGGTGCCGTCACCCTTGGTTATGAGAGCAACTACACCGGCCGCCCGCTTGGTGCCGGTGGCGTCGCCGATAACATCGGCGCGGTTTACTATCTTCTCAAACACCGCTCCGGGAACAGCATTGCAGGCAAGTGCCGCAAGCAACTCGGCGGAGGTGTTTTCGACCTTGCCGTTTATAACAAGGTCCTTCACGGTACCCTTTACGTTATCAAAAACGGGAGCTGAGACCGTTATCGTATGTCCCTTGCCGTCAAGCGTACCGGCAAACGTGCCGACATATGTAGCGTCAAGGGTAATATCGGCAGTCAGATAATAGCTCCCCGTCTGATCCATGGCAGCAAACGATGCCGCATCGGATACCGGAAGCGCCTCTGCTTCATCATCCTTGGCAAACACAGCTACCGGAACCGCAGCGAGGATGCCGAGGATCATCAGAACCGACAGAATAAGTGAGATGTGTCTTTTCATGTTTTTCTCCATACCTTTCCCGAAGACAAGGACCGCACATATGTGCCGGATTATCGTCCTTATCTTGTCTGAAAAAAATGATTCCGGCGGTCGGAAAAGCCTTCCGACACGCCGGAGTCATTATATCACACCGCGCTCAAAAATGCAATATCTTATTAAGACAAGCGCAAAAAGCTGATTTTTTAAGGTTGAGACCGTGTTTTTCCTCATAAACCACGGAAAAACCGCAAACAAATCATTACCGCCCAGAAGAAACAGAGCACACCGCCTTTTTATTCCTTTTGCGTGCCGCACACGTCTACGCCGGCGCGCTTCGCCTGCTCCGCCTGAAGCCTGCGCGGGATGTGCCACACCCTACCGTTCACCTCAAGCAAGGCGCCGGTCTGATGATATGAAAAGGCAACTCCGGTCGCCGCGCAGTCCGCGCTTATGCGCTTTATCCACTCAAACCGGCAAAGACGCGCACCGCTCCCGGACTCGCCTCCCGCAGTCACAGTTTCGACAAGCGCGGGCGAAAGGTAGCTTTTTATATCCAGCTCCTCAAGCAGCGGCTCGCAGACTATCATACGATGCTTTATCGGCGCCGCCAGAAAGAGCGGGAGCCGTTCGTTCGCGCGCCGCTGATTTTCACAGGTACAGCCTATCGTAACGTTCGGGTATCCGTCGCCCCAGTCGGACGGAAGCGCAACGTGAAAACGTGCGATTCGTTTGGTTATAATAATGAAGTGAATATCCGGTCTGCGGGCGATCATGCGCCACGCATCGGCGCGCCATCCGTCGGCATCCTCAAGAAAAAAATCGGATGAAAAACAGGTCCACACCGTACTTCCCCAAGGGATAGCGGGACCGTTTTTGCTCATGCGCACAGGGAGATCGAAGTCGGCATTTTTGCCGACCTCGGACGCATCCCGCTCATATCTGCCGTCTATGCGGTAAACATAACAATTGGCGCAGCCCTCGCTCAGCTTGTGGCACCCGTGCCACGGGTTCCACCCGTTTTTCATTCCGCGTGTTCCGCAAAGGCGCCGTCGGAGGCTTCCTCCGGCTCACGCTTTATATCATTCAGTTCGCGTATGAAGGTCTCAATATCCTTGAATTCACGGTATACCGATGCAAAGCGCACATAGGCGACGGCATCGGCAGCCTTCAGCCGACGCATTACCATTTCGCCTATATCCCCCGACGGGATCTCCTGCCTGAGTGAATTCTGAAGTTCGGATTCGATCTCAGTCGCTATCTGCTCGGCATTCACAGGGCGCTTTTCACATGCCTTCAGAAGCCCCGAAAGCAATTTTGAACGGTCAAAAAGCTCGCGCGTACCATTTTTCTTTATGACGACGAGCTGGACCGACTCTATCACCTCAAATGTGGTAAAGCGCTTCTGACAGTTCAGGCACTCGCGGCGGCGGCGTATGTTGTTGCCGTCGATATTCTGGCGCGAATCTATCACGCGGCTTTCAAGGCAGCCGCAGTTGGGACATCTCATTGAAAAATAACCTGCCTTTCACCGTGTACGGCATATAAGGATGCCACGGCATTTTGCTATAATTATTTTAGCACATACATGAGCATTTGTAAAGAGGAATGCCGCTTCAATTCGTCCTAGGCTTCAATAAGATCGGAATACTCCCAATCCGAAACAACATCCCCGAGCGTTACGGGAGTCACGCATCCGCATGTAAGAGCTTCAAAAATCCCAAGCGCCGCGCGTCTGCCGCAGCCAAGCCCGCGCGTTGCGCTTTCACCGCAATATGATACATTCACGGCATAGGACCTTACGCCGTTCCGACGGACTTCGTAAAGACGATAGCAAGCATCACGTCCGCAAACCGACTGTACCCTGCCGCGGATCTGTGAAATGCTGCGGTAGCCTGCACGGCTTTGGTTTTTTGATCTGATGAGTTTTTTCATGGTTTTCTCCTGCGTTCCCGTTCATCCAACGGGAACTTCCTTTCTTCAATATGGCGCATAATCTGTAAGCATCGACATTTTGCATTGTGTGTTCACAAACTTCGCCTTGCGAGAAATATACTATCATTGTTTTGTTCATATTTTACATTGCAATATCCGGTCGATTTTTTGTGAAAATTTACCCACAAGTAATCTCTGACAGAGCTTTATATGTATTATTCTCCCAGAATATCCGATGTAATCATGAAACGTACATCAAATAATGCATAAAAATCGCTTTTTTTAGATTTATTATTCTCGGATAAAAAGCGAATATAAACATTTTTGACGCATATATTTCCGCGTATACTTTTTATTTCCT
>CAUABN010000235.1:0-3109 GCA_958427275.1 uncultured Anaerotruncus sp. | reverse complement strand
AGCATCTTGCGGAGCTCCATAGGAAGAACGATTCTTCCCAGTTCATCTACTTTGCGGACAATACCTGTTGACTTCATTTTTTAGCCACCTTCTTTCCCTAATGTAATTGCATTTTACAACAATTTTCAGCGTGTGTCAACAGTTATTCGACACCTTTTTTCGTTTTTACAAAATATCCGACTTGCGTTTACATTGAATCAATAAAACGCCTCGACTTGCGCGGACCAAAGTAATTAAAATACAATTGAACATAATAACGAAATGCGCGTTTGACTGCTTTGACAATTTATTATCAAAAATTCGCTGCTGTTTTTGCACATCATCCAATATGGATACATGCACCAATGAAAGGGAAATGATTATGTTATCTGTTGTTTTGGCACTTATATGCATCGCCTCTGTCGTGTATGGGGTTATATGCGGCAGGATGAGCGAGCTTTCGGCGGCGGTCTTAGACGGCGCTTCCGGGGCGGTCAGTCTGACGCTCACACTGTGCGGTTCCATGTGTCTTTGGTGCGGGATCATGGAGCTTCTCAGCCGCGCCGGAGCAATGCGCAGGCTGGCGCGTTTTATTTCACCGCTTTTGCGCATTATTTTTCCGGATGCGTACCAGTCGGGATGCGCTACCGAGGAGATAGCTGCCAACATAAGTGCCAACATTCTCGGTATCGGCAATGCCGCGACTCCGTATGCACTTGCGGCAATGAAAAAGCTCGCCAAAAGGGCTGAGGAACTTGGCATCCCGAACGATACTGCAAGCGATGACATGATAACGCTTGCCGTGCTGAATACATCGTCGGTCTCGCTGATACCTACAACGGTATGCGCGCTAAGGCGCGCTGCTGGCGCCTCGCAGCCGTTTCTTGTTGTGCCTGCTGTGTGGATATGCTCGGCTGTATGTGCGACTATGGCTGTTGTACTTGCGCGGTGCATGGCGCTTCCGCGCGCACACGCGGTCCGCGAGCCGCGGCGATCCGCACTGCAGAGCCGCCCGGAAATGTCACAGACGAGGTAAGGGCAGATGGGGATGCTGGAGCTTGTGTCCGGGATCGCCGTGCCGGCAGTTGTGCTTATTGCGGCGGTCATTATGCTGTTTCCGCGGCTGTCGGGAGGAGATGGGACCGGCATCTTTGCCGCCGGTGCGCGGCGCGGGTTCGAAAGCGCGGTATCCCTTCTCCCGATGCTGGTGCTGCTGAACATGACAGTTTCGCTTTTTTCCGCATCCGGACTGGCGGATGCGCTCGCGACAGCATTTGCACCGCTTGCGGAAATGCTCGGTGTGCCATCTGAAATATTGCCACTCATAATGACACGTCCTGTGTCCGGAAGCGCCTCAGCGGCTGTTTTTGCGGCACTTACGACCGATCTCGGAGCCGACAGCTTTCCGGCGCTGTGCGCCGCCGTGATAATGGGCAGCTCAGACACACTGGCATATGTTACCGCAGTGTATTTTTCATCGGTCGGGGTGCGTCGCACCCGCCACACATATCCTGCCGCCGTGCTCGTAATGATCCTTTGCATTTTTTTGTCATGCCTGCTTGTAAGATCGTTTTTTGCTGAATGCGGCTCCTGAAATGAGGTAAATAATAGCAGGAAGACAGCGGCACGCGTCGCCGCATTTTGCTCGGAAAGTGAGGAAGACCGATGGTCAAAGGAACAAAAAGGCAGATCATTTTTCTGCCAAATCTTCAGGGGTCGGGGAAGGGAATTTTCGAATGCGCATATTTTGTGCTTCGTGCCGATCATACTGAAGATGACGCCGGGGAAGCGGATATGCTCGCGGAGGCGGAAAGGATCGTCGCCGAAGCCGAAAAGCTGCGGATGAGAGAAGCGACAGGCGCAAGATCCGTCCCGCGGACAGCCGCAAACGGGAAAAAGCCGGTACGCAGGCGCCGCATCGCGCCGTTCATGACCGGATTTCTGATAGGCGCTGCCGCCGTTCTTGCCGGGATCATTCTGTGGCATATCACGCACTCTTGACAAAAAGAAAAAAAGAGTATATAATATATTAGAGTTAAACAGACGCGCCGCGGTGCTGCGGCGGTCGTGATTCTGAATTTTTTGCTTTACGGCACGGAAGCTGTATCGCATTAGATAAATAAAATTTCACATATGAGCGAAAAAATGTGCTGTCGGGCGTGGTGCTTGAGCTTTTTTGAGGCAAAAAGGCGGTCCGTGATTTTTTTGTGCGCATTTTTTTGTTCGGAAAGGACTGAACACTTAATTTATGGCTGAAAAAAAGAAAAAAGAAAACGACATTTCAAATCAGAAGACTCAGGACGCGACGGGCACACGTCGGAATTCGGGCGGAAAGCGCAAAAAGACCGCACCCGCAAGAAGCGAAGCACCGCGCGCGGAAGCGCAGCATCGCCCGGCCGAGCGAGGAACGTCAAAGCGCGGGGCGGGCGCAAAAAAAACGCGCGCCTCTGCTGCCGGAGAAGAGCGCAAGCGCGAGAGCCGCTCATCGCTTTTTGATTTCCCGGATATAACTCTGGATGAAGATACGGATGACATTACTGACGCCGGTAGCGAAGCGCGCACAGAGCGTCGCCGCAAAAAGAGCGATCCCGGAGACGGAGCGGAGCGCAAAAACGATACAAAGCTGAGGGTGATCCCGCTCGGCGGTCTCGGCGAGATAGGCAAGAATATGACTGCGATCGAGTTCGGGCAGGATATTGTGGTCATCGACTGCGGTATGGGATTCCCCGAGGAGGACATGCCCGGCATCGATCTGGTGATACCGGATATCACCTATCTGACCTCGAACCGCGAAAAGGTGCGTGGTATACTCCTCACTCACGGACACGAGGATCATATCGGCGCGGTGCCGTATGTTCTCAAGCAGCTCAATGTTCCGATATGGGGAACGGCGCTTACGATCGGTATAATCAAAAACAAGCTTTCCGAGCACAGGCTGGATTTCAAGCCGCAACTCAATACCGTCAAGGCAGGCGATAAGGTGCGGCTCGGTGTGTTTGAGGCGGAGTTCATACATGTGAACCATTCGATAGCGGATTCGTGTGCGATCGCGCTTTCAACGCCGCGTGGACTTATAGTTCATACCGGAGATTTCAAGCTCGATGTTACGCCAATCGAGGGTGAGATGATG
>CAUABN010000234.1:0-3115 GCA_958427275.1 uncultured Anaerotruncus sp. | reverse complement strand
ACGGAAGCTCTCCCAGCCCACGCCGTTCAGTCCGCCGACGAGAAAGCCGGAGGCGTTGCCGAGCGATTCCGAGAAAAAGGTCTTGATTATATCATTGAACGCGCCGAAAAGCGCCGAGACAGCCATGCCGGAGAGGATCATTTTTACCGGCGAAACGCCCTTCTGATATGCCAGCGCATAGATCAGCATGGTCGTGGCAAACGCGCCGAGTATCGAGCCTATCGGGAGCAGATGCGAATAGGCGGGAAAGGCGACGAGCGTCAGGTACCCGATAAAACTCGCGCCGCCGGTGACACCTATGGTGGAGGGAGACGCCATGGTGTTGCGCATGACGCCCTGCAGAATGCATCCCGAAAGCGAAAGGCAGACCCCGACAAGCCCGCCGACGAGCACACGGGGAAAGCGGAGATTCCAGACGAGCAGGCGCGCCGTGCTTCCGTCATCGACAAAAAGCACCTTTGCAACGTCGGGGACCGATATCTCAACGCTCCCGATGCCGGTGCACACGAGCACCGAAAGCACCGAAAGCGCGCCGAACACAGCAATTATGACGATCCGCGACGCTTTTCGCCTTTTGGCTGTCCCGTCCGACGCCGCATTCACTGCCGCCGCAGATCCGCGAACGACTTTTTCCTTCATGCCTTTTTTATGAACTCCGCAACCGCCGCACGCGCACCGTCAAGCTCTTCCGCATTGGGATGACCGAGAGACTGCTTTTGCTTTTCGAAGCGCTCCATCGAGAGATGCCCCTTCTGTCCCTCGGGTTTGCGCGTCCGCGCAAATGTGCGGCGGAGATCGATGCTTCCGCGGCAGAGGTAGTGACCGAGCAGTGTATTATGCTCGGAAGCGAGAGCGATAACGTTCTCTGTGACCTTGGCGGCGTGCGCCGTGTCCGTTGCAACGCCGAGCGAGCCGATGACTATCAGCTTTTTGCCGTGCATGCGGGAGATGAGATCAATGGTATCATCGTCCGCCGTGCCGTGGTTGCACCAGTATGAAAGCACAAAGGTGTCGAATTTATCAATCACCTCGTCGGTGATATAGCGGATATTGTAGGGTCCGACGTAATCGGGCAGCGCCTCCGCCGCCGCGACAGCCAGCTTGTAGCCGTTGCCGGTGATGGTGGAAAAAATGACCGGCACCGTCCCCGCAAGGTCGGGGCGTATCTCCTTTTTATGTACCAGCGCCGCGCCCAGCTCCTCCGCACGCACAGAGGGGACCATCACGCAGTGAGCGGCTTTTCCGATGCGCACAAGGCTTTCGCCAAATTCGTCCTTCCCCTCAAGACAGCCGAAGATCGCCGTTTTTTTGCCTTTGAGCTTCGTGAGACTGCGCGAAAACAGAGACAATAGTATCTCCTCGCCCCCGCAGCCGAGTCCGAATGCAGCCGCATCGTATGCGGCAAGCACTGCGGGATCCATCGATGCGTCAAATACATCGACCGTCGCACCGACGGCAGCTGCGCCGGAGGCAAGCTTTTCCGTTATTGTACCGATCGCCGCTTTGTCCGGCGCGCAGATGACAGCAAGTTTAGACATTGTTATTTGTGATTCTCCTGTACCGGGCGTGAGTTAGCATATGCTAACCATCACCCTTAAAATTTCGCCGACAGCGCCCCGTGCGATGCTTCACATCGGGCGGCTCGTGCCGACGTATGGTTAGCATATGCTAACCGAATGCGGATAGTATATCACAGTTTTTGGGATTTGTCAAGTGCTGTGAAATAAATTTTTCGACAGAATCCATGCAGATCTCTCATCACGCACTGCAGTCCGTCGATTTATGTTGACTTATAAAACCGGCTGTGATATAATTTATTCCGAAAAAAAACGGAGTCGGGATCATACATGGTGCTATTATCGGTGATACCGTAGGCTCGGTCTACGAATTCGCTTCGGATAAAACAAAAAACTTTCCGCTGTTTTCGCGCGGGTGCGCGCCGACGGACGACAGTCTTATGACCATGGCTGTCGGAATTGCGTGCGTGAACGCAAACACGAACAATGAGGAAGAATTCAAGCGCACACTGTTCGAAATGATGCGGGAAATAGTCAGGCAGTATCCCGACGTCGGCTACGGCGGCGGTTTTTACGACCGGCTGATGAGCGACGCCGCCGGACCCTACGGCAGTTTTGGCAACGGCTCGGCGATGCGCGTCTCTCCGACCGCGTACGCCGCCCGGAGCCTTGAGGATGCGAAGCGTCTTGCAAGATTGAGCGCCGAGATGACGCACGATCACCCGGAGGGGATACGCGGAGCCGAAGCGGTGGCAGCCGCGATCTTTCTTGCCGCAGAAGGCAGTAGCCGTGACGAAATACGCGAATACATAAGCCGTAAATACTGCGACCTTGACTTTACGCTTGACGATATACGCCCGGCGTACAGCTTTGACGTGAGCTGCGAGGGCAGCGTGCCGCAGGCGATAGAATGCTTTCTTGAGGCGCGCGATTTTGAGGATGCCCTGCGCAACGCCATATCGCTTGGCGGAGACGGCGACACGATAGCAGCCATAGCGGGCGCCATTGCCGAGGCGTATTTCGGCATTCCCGACGACATAGCGGAAAAAGCCTTTGAATTTATGGACGAGACAGAACAGGAGTATTACGACGAATACGCGGACGAACTGTACCGCATAAAGCCGAAAAAAGCATGAAAAAAGACGTAAAAAAAGAAAAAAACAGCGGCAAAAGAAGCCTTTCGGTGGCTTTTTTCTGCGCCGCGGTATATTTTTGCAGCTATCTTACGCGCAAGGACTTTCCCATATCGCTTGTCGCGATAACAGAGGCGACCGAAATACCCGATTCCGCAATAGCAATAGTTCCTGTATGTTTATTCATTACATACGGTATATGGCAAACGGTCAACGGAGCGATAGGCGACCACATAAAGCCGCAATATCTCATTACCGGCGGCATGGTGCTGTCGGCGACCTGCAACATTATCCTTCCGCTTTGCACAAGCGTCCCTGCGATGTGCGTGGTCTGGGGAATAAACGGCTTTGCGCAGGCTATGCTTTGGCCGCCGATTTCAAAAATAATGATATACACCTATTCCGGCGAGCGCTACGGCACGGCATCTATGCTGGTCAGCCTGAGCGCTTCGCTGTCAACGGTTT
>CAUABN010000233.1:0-3128 GCA_958427275.1 uncultured Anaerotruncus sp. | reverse complement strand
ATAAGCTCGCCGCGGTGAATATCGGCTGCCGTCATCAGCTTTACGGTATAACCCTCCGAAATACCGCCGCTCGTTTCGGGCGCGTCGGTAATGACGGGATCATCCGAGCTGACAGGTGCCTCTGTTGGCGCCTCGCCGGTGCCGTTGCTTATAACGCCTGCCGAAATGTTGTCGGTCCCGTCACCTGTACCGGTCCCGGAGCCGCCTCCGGCAAGCTCGCCGCAGATGACGACTACCGAAATTATAAGCGACAGCGCAAGCAGCGCCATAAGCGTTATCAGAACTATCTGGCGTTTTTTGCGTTTTCTCTCGCGCAGTGCGCGATTGCTGAGATGTGAATTCATCTTAAAAGCCCGTGTGTTTGAATCACGGTCGTTCATACGGCATTCCTCCTTGCGGCTATGGTGGGTTATTTCATATTCCGGTTCTGATTGGAACCGCCGCGCATATAGTTTTAGCTTGTTTCCTTAAAATATGCGCGGCGGGTGTTATTTTATTGAAGTGTCGGTAAGAATTACTGTGCGTCTCTTATCGAGAAGTCCATTCTGCCCTTCTTATCAAGACCGATATACTTTACCTTTACGGTATCGCCGAGCTTGAGAACGTCCTCGACCTTATCTATGCGGTGGTCGGTGATGCGGGAGATGTGGACCATGCCCTCCTTGCCGGGAGCATACTCAACAAAGCAGCCGAATTCCTTGATGCCCGTTACCTTACCGGTATAAACGGTACCTACGACAGGCTCAAAGCAGATAGCGTCGATAGTAGCCTTTGCTGCGTCGGCAGAGGCGCGGTTGACGGCGGCGATATACACGGTACCGTCATCCTCGATGTCTATCTTGGCGCCGGTATCGGCAACGATCTTCTGAATGACCGAGCCGCCCTTGCCTATGACCTCGCGGATCTTATCGGGGTCGATCTTTATCGTCATCATCTTGGGAGCGTACTCCGAGACCTCGGCGCGGGGAGCGTCGATAGCCTTGAGGATGACTTCGTCAATGATATAATCGCGTCCGGCGTGGGTCATTTCAAGCGCGGACTTGATGATCTCGGGGGTAAGTCCGTCGATCTTGAGGTCCATCTGGATAGAGGTGATACCCTTATGAGTACCGGCGACCTTGAAGTCCATATCGCCGTAGAAGTCCTCAACGCCCTGAATGTCTATCATGGTCATCCAGCTTTCGCCCTCGGTGATAAGACCGCAGGAGATACCGGCGACGGGAGCCTTGATCGGCACGCCGGCGTCCATAAGCGCAAGCGTTGAGCCGCAGACCGATGCCTGAGAGGTCGAGCCGTTGGAGGAAACGACCTCGGAAACAAGGCGGATGGCGTAGGGGAACTCCTCGGGTGTGGGAAGCACGGGAACGAGAGAGCGCTCGGCAAGTGCGCCGTGACCGATCTCACGTCTGCCGGGGCTGCGTGTTGCCTTTGCCTCGCCGGTGGAGTAGCCGGGCATATTATAGTGGTGCATATATCTCTTGGAATCCTCGTTATCGATACCGTCGAGCATCTGAGCCTCGGAAAGCGTACCGAGGGTCGCCATGGTAACGACCTGAGTCTGTCCGCGTGTGAACATGCCGGAGCCGTGTACTCTCTTGAAGAGTCCCACCTCAGCGGCAAGAGGTCTTATCTGATTCAGGGCACGACCGTCAACGCGCTTGCCGTCAAGCAGCCAGCGGCGGACGACCTTCTTCTGCATCTTATAGACCAGTTCGGGCATCTGGGTGGCGAGATCGGGATATTCCTCGCCGAATTTCTCCATGATAGCGTCCTCGATGGGGAGCATTCTCTCGTCGCGGACGTTCTTATCGTCTGTATCAAGGGCGTTCATAAGATCAGCCTCGCAGAATGCGAAGATCTTATCGAACATATCATGATCCAGCTCGCAGGAAGGATATTCGAATTTGGGCTTGCCGACCTCGGCGATAATGCCGTTTACAAAGCCGAGCAGCTGCTTTATCTCCGCATGAGCCTTCATAATGGCGTCGTACATAACGTCGTCGGCTACTTCGTTGGCGCCCGCTTCGATCATAACCACCTTATTCATCGACGCGGCAACGGTGAGGTCAAGGTCGCTCTTGGTGCGCTGCTCCTCGGTGGGGTTGACGACAAGCTCGCCGTCCACAAGTCCCATGAAAACGCCGCCGATCGGTCCGTTCCACGGAATATCCGAGATGGACAGGGCTATGGATGCGCCGATCATTGCCGTGATCTCGGGCGAGCAGTCCTGATCGACCGACATAACGGTAAGAGTGAGCGCCACGTCATTGCGCAGGTCCTTGGGGAAGAGCGGGCGTATGGGGCGGTCGATGACACGTGCGGTCAGGATAGCCTTTTCGCTGGGCTTACCCTCGCGCTTGAGATAGCCGCCGGGGATCTTACCTGCGGCGTACATTCTCTCCTCATAGTCAACAGACAGGGGAAGGAAGTCGATGCCGTCGCGGGGCTTTGCGGATGCTGTGGCGCAGCAAAGTACGGCGGTATCGCCGTATCTTACAAGGCATGAGCCGTTTGCAAGGCCTGCCATTTTGCCCACTTCGACCGAAAGTTCTCTGCCCGCCAACGTATAGCGGAAGACCTTCTGGTTCGGGAACTGCATTGTTGTGCTTTTGATTTCGTACATTTTTGTACCTCCGTATATTTTGTTCCCGACATGGTTAGCACTTAACTGTACGTCTTCCGTCCTCGGGACGCAAGGCGCGCAGTTAAATGCTGCCCACATGCGGGATTTTTTTGATCTCGGGTGATTTTTCTACAGATTTACAGCCTCATACCCCGATTGTGAAATGAGTACAGGTTCTTATCTACTACACGTCCATAGTTACATCTGAACATGAAGCACCTTGTCGGTGGAATGAGTACAGGTTCTTATCTTCTACACGTCCATAGTTAAACCTGAACATGAAGCACCTTGTCGGTGGAATGAGTACAGGTTCTTATCTTCTACACGTCCATAGTTAAGCCTGAACATGAAGCAACTTGTCGGTGAAATGAGTACAGGTTCTTATCTTCTACACGTCCATAGTTAAATCTGAACATGAAGCGCCTTGTCGGTGGAATGAGTACAGGTTCTTATCTACAAGTCATTATTGTCTTTGGTCAAGGCGCGTAAATTTCTACAGCAGAAC
>CAUABN010000232.1:0-3130 GCA_958427275.1 uncultured Anaerotruncus sp. | reverse complement strand
CATCACAAATAATGTGCTGCCCGGCTAACGTCAGGCAGCACATTATAATTCATATTGCCGGCAGACAGGATCGCGGCGGTCGGGGCAATGTCATTCCGGTTTTTTTCTGCTCCATACCACCCCGGCAACGATCGACGCCGCAACCGCCACGGCGGCGACCGCGCACCATATGCTGACCGTGCCGACCCAGCCGAATGACTTTATCGATCTTCCGTAAAGGCTTGAGGCAAGCGCGGAGCCAAAGTAGATAAAGCAGTTCAGCGTGCCGGATGCGGCGGATGATATCCTCATTTTGCCGTAGTGGTAGCAAAGATAGGTGAGAAATATCGTGTTCACTCCCCACATCGCCGCAACACCGAGGGCTATAAGTATAACCGCGGGTACGGTGCTGCGCAGTCCCGTCAGCGACAGCACGAGCATAGCTGCAAATGTTATTCCGTACAGCACGGCGGCAGTAAAGCATTCGTTGTGCGTGAATCTGCGGTCTATCCATATTGCCAGATAAGGTCCCGCAACGCCGAGCAGCGGCACACATGTGGCTATGAGTGAGGCTGTTGAATCAGACATACCGAAGCTGTTCACAAAAAACTGTGGGATCCACTGTATGACGGCCTCCTTCAGCGCTCCGTTGAAGACTGCGGCAAAGGCGACGGCGAGAAGCCCGGTGGCAAAGAAGACGGCGGGAGTAAGACCGCGTGGGCGCGACGCGCTCGCCGCATCGGTCGTGGGGCGTCCGGCGGCTACGCGGGCATCCATGCTTTCGGTATATCCGGAGAGCCTGCCAAGACCGGCAGACCAGATGATGCCGCATATGATTATAAGTATCCCGGTGGCGTAAAAAACCGCACGCCAGCTTCCGGCGGCAAGCGCGACAGAGGGAATTATGTAACTTCCCACCGTCCCGAGAGGGATCGTAAGCGATATATCGGCTCCGGCGCGTTGACGTGACGGCTCGTCCATCCATTCGCTGAACGCGCGGATTATCGGCGACCAGAGCATCGAGTTGAATATGCCGTTCAGTCCCCACACCGCGACGAGCCCCGCACGCCACGGGCAGACAGCCATCATGATGTTTGCGGCGCCGACACCGAAAAGTCCGATGCCTATCATATATTTCGGCGACACGCGCACACCTATCGCACCGTTTATCAGCTGTCCTGCGCCGTAGCATATGAAATATGCCGATGCGACCGTGCTTGCCGACGCCAGATCGAGAATTCCCTCGGTCATCATTGCGTTCTGACACGCGGAAAAGTCATATCTGCCGAAATATGAAAACATATACGCGATAAAGCAGAGGAAAAACAGCCTGCCGGCCTCTGCGCTCAACTTGTATCTCTTGGCTTTCATTTGTCACCTCGTATAATCCGGATCGTATAAAATAATAGCACTGTTTGACGAAAAATGCAATAGCGGGGCATTGATCGGCGGATTTTTGACGAAGTGACATAAAAAAGTCCGTGCACGGCGCTTTTCTTATTGACTTTTACATCCCGGTGCATTATAATTGAAATAAAACGGACGGTGTGTCCGAACAACAAAAGGCATGGTGTTTTTATGAGAACAGTAAAAAAGAATTACCTACGTTTTGTATTGGTGCTTACGGCGCTTGCTATCCTTGCATCGGCGCTTGCGTCCTGCGTGCAGAGCGGCGGAGGAGAGACCTCCGGGGACGATGCGACCACCGCGGTACCGGAGCAGGTGCTGCCGGTCTCCGAGCTTGAGAAATACAGATTCGTTCACGCCGAAAAGCTGGGAGGCGATCTTGCCCGCGCTATTTCGGCTCTTCACAAGCGCTATGACGCCGCTGTCGGAACCGATACCGAGCAGAGCGATGATTTTTACCGCGAGGGCGTTCCGGAGCTTGCCATGAAGGAGCTTGAGATACTTGTCGGAACGACCAACAGACCCGAATCCGTTGAATTTATATCCTCACTGCGTACCAACGACTACGGTTACGCGCTCATGGGCAAGAAGATTGTCATTGCCGGGCGCACCGAGGATGGTACCGTCAAGGCGATAGAGGAATTTGAGAAAAACGTTCTTTCGCGTTACGAGGCTGATAAAACGATAGAGAACTTCATTATGTCGTCCGAGGGATACACATTCCGCGCGGAATACGATGTGGATTCGCTCAAGATCGGCAATGCCGATATCGGCGAATGGGTCATAGCATACCCTGCCAAGCATCCGCTCGGCGAGAATATAGCCGCTTCCCGCCTCGGCGTCGCGATAGCGGAAACCTGCGGCTTTACGGTCGGTGTCGTGAAGGACAGCGAGCTTGAAGGGAAGAGCGAGAATATAATATCGGTCGGCAGGACCGCACAGGCATCGGAGGCGCATGCAGCCGGGCTTGAAAAGGCGGGAAGCAGCGCATTTATCGGCTATGACGGAAAGAATATGATCGTTGGCGGCGGCGACTCGGTCGCTACGATTGCTGCGGTCGAGCAGCTCGTTGCGGAGCTTCGCAGCGCCATGACACGCGACGGAAGAAACGTTACGCTGATGCCCGATGCCGAAAAGAAATATGATGTCGGCGACAATATGCTCACAGCCATGAGCTTTAACCATCTTGTAAGTTCAAAGACCGCCGAGCGCACACAGCGCGTTATAGATATGGTGCTGAAATATCTTCCCGACACGATAGGCTTCCAGGAGACCAGCCCCGACTGGATGACAAGTCTTACGGGTGCGCTCGGAAGCATATACGGATATGTCGGCGAAGGACGCAACGGCGGCGACAGCGGCGAGTACAATCCGGTATTTTACAATAAGTCAAAGTTCAATCTCAAGGAGAGCGGAACGCGCTGGATGTCCGATACCCCTGAGACGGTATCGAAGTTTGAGGAATCCACCTACAACCGCATTTATACATACGCGCTTCTTGAGCGCAAGAGCGACGGCAGGCTGATAATGATAGTCAACACTCACCTTGACCACAAGAGCGAGCCGGCTCGCGTGAAGCAGATAAAGGTACTGCTTGACTTCATCGAGGCAAAATGCCGCGACTATCCGGTTGTGCTGAGCGGCGACTTCAATACGACGCCGACCTCCGATGTCTATAATACGGTGCTCAAGTCATTCCTTTCCGACTCAGCCAATGTTGCAATGCAGGTGAAGCGCGCATCGA
>CAUABN010000231.1:0-3135 GCA_958427275.1 uncultured Anaerotruncus sp. | reverse complement strand
ACCCGTTTGCGATATCTCTCCGGGAAGGAAAAGCCACATTGCTTTCCCGGTTCATACGACAACAAAGAAAACAATAGACGGCGATGTCCCGCGGTTTCAGACCGTACGGACATATGTCCGTGTGTGCTTTTTTGGATGGTCCATTTCTGCGAAACCATTTCGAAGAAATCGTTTCTTCGAACCGCCCCCCGCCCGGCGTTCCGCCGAGTCGTTATTCCGGTGCAGAAGCACTTGTGCGTCGGCACCGCTCAATCGTGTCATATCATATAATATAAAATAATAGGGAGAAAACCGCGCGCCGCGCAAGGAGGAATACATGATGAATGCAAACGAACACATACCTTCCCGCCCGCTTGAATTTGTAAAAATGCAGGGTTGCGGAAACGATTATATTTTTATCGATTGTTTTGAAAATACGGTCGGCGATCCCGCCTCATTGGCGCGACGGCTCTCCGACCGCCATTTCGGGATAGGCGGGGACGGCGTGGTCCTTATATGTCCCTCGGAGCGTGCCGATGCCGCCATGCGCATGTTCAACCGCGACGGGAGCGAAGGGCTTATGTGCGGCAATGCCATCCGCTGCGTAGGGAAATATCTTTATGACGCGCGCGGCGTGCGGCATTCGCCTATAACTGTGGAGACCCGTTCGGGACTTCGCTCACTGGACATCGTGGTTTCCGGAGGGAGGGCGGTCGGAGCGCGCGTTATGATGGGAAAGCTC
Source organism: uncultured Anaerotruncus sp. (assembly GCA_958427275.1). Taxonomy (GTDB): domain Bacteria; phylum Bacillota; class Clostridia; order Oscillospirales; family CAG-272; genus CAG-390. The sequence continues at coordinate 2,414 of CAUABN010000231.1, read as the reverse complement.
ATCACCGCGCCTGCCGAAATCCCGGCATTGCTTGACGGCGAATGCATTGTCGGACGCAAGGTGACCGTGGGCGGCAAAAAATACAGAGTTACCTGCGTGTCTGTCGGAAATCCGCACTGTGTGGTATTCTGCGATGATCCGGACGCTGTGGATATAGAAAAGATCGGGCCTGAATTTGAAAACAGTCCGATTTTCCCCGAACGCGTGAATACAGAATTCGTGCGTGCGGACGGCGGCGAGCTTTTCATGCGTGTGTGGGAGCGCGGAAGCGGAGAAACACTTGCCTGCGGTACCGGTGCGTGCGCGGCGGTGGGCGCGGCAGTGCTGGGCGGCATCTGCCCGCGCGGAGAAGACATAAGGGTGCATCTCCGCGGCGGGATACTGACCGTCAGATGTGAAGTGGACGGTACGCTCTATATGACCGGGGACGCGACAGAGGTCTTTCGCGGTACGGTCGTAGTGTGATGGTTTTTGCTCAATATGCCTTTTTATCAAGCGTCACAATAAGGTTGGCTCCGCTCCGGTGGCTCCCATCAAGACGCTTACCCGTTGCACGCCTATCGTCTATCGTCCATTGTTTATTCAATTGGCTCGTTTTTGGTAATGATCACACCGCTTGCATCCGATATCGGCGACGATATCAATGATAGTTGCGGGGCGTCCCGTAAAATCAACAAGAGCCTCATTACAAGATTTCCTCATTCTTTGTCACCACGACGCTATCGCCCGTGCCCTGAGCAGAGAACACGATATAGCCAATGTTGCCATAGTCGGCGTAGCTTGCATCGAGCACTATCTTGTAGTATTTGTCACCAAGCTTTGTTATGGTCGCCATGCCGGACAACGCTGTGTACTCCTTGCAAAAATAGCAGCCACCACTGGCTCCCGAAAAAGCACCTAAGCGCGCATGTCCGCTGCCTTCAAGCGTCGCCCCCTTAACATAGATGACATCAGACGGCTGCACTGCGATAGCGCCGGTACACCAGCAGGCCGCATCTGTGCCATAGAACGGCTTTGCCGAGGACGCATACGCGCCATTGCGATAGCCTTTTCCATCCCATGCGCCACTCTTAGTGCTCGGGTCTACGGCGTCCGGCAGCACGTTGGTATAGCTTGGTACATACACCGCCGCTGTTATTGTAATCTCGATGTTTCCACTGACATCCGGAATATTAATAACCCCGTCTGCATAGTACAGCGCCGTCACCTCCGTGCCGCCCATTTTGACCACGACGGTCGCACCATTGAGCACATAACCGTTGCCGGCAGTAATGGTCGCATAGTAGGTATCACCTTCGGTTACGGTTGTTGCTGTATTGCTGCTTGTGCAACCCGTGAGGGTATTGGTCACAGTGTACTCCTGCGGAGGCACAACGACTTCTCCGACATCTCCTGAGACCATAGCCGCACGAAATGCATTGATTTCCGCAGCTGTAATTCCATTGGCAACAGCCCACGCCACAACTTTCTCATTGTCATTCTCCCCGGTGTAGGTGTCCCGGAAGTATTTGATGAGTGGGTACCACCCATTTCCGTTGGTGACGTTGTAATTACTGTTCCTGAACCGTTTCCCGTCTGCCTCGTCCGAAAATGCCGTCAGCTCGTATTCCTTGTCCTTGTCGCTCTGAGACACACCCAGCAGCGAAAGCAGAAGGTAGGCAATTGTTCCCGTTCGGTCTGCGCCACTCATGCAGTGGAAATAGCATGGCTTGTTTGCGGCTACACAAGCCATAACCTTTTTAAGGACTCCTACCGTCCGAGCTGAGGCTGCGCCGGTGCTGACTGCGTTGGCGTAGAAATCCAGCGACTGGTGATAATACTCTACGCTGCCGCCAAGCGGGGATGCAGTAATGCCGCCGGTCTCACTGTTGTTGCGGAGGTCGATATCCGTTGTAACACCGAGCCAATTAACAATGGTTGCCTTATCGGCATCTGTGATGCTTCCGAAATGTCCGCCTCTGAATATCTTTCCGTATTTCACGCGACCACCGGTACAAGCCCAGCCGCCAAGATCGCGGACGTTCCACACACTGGGCGTGTAGATCATACGCACACCGCCCTCGGGCACAATCTTGTAGTTTTTCCCACCAAAAGCGAATGTACCGGCTTTCAGCGGCTCCATGTTGTAGATCACTCCGGCTCCGGAAACCGTATCACTTCTGGTCTTACCGCCCTGTGCAACCGCGAGCGTGGTGTTGGCTGGAACTTTGATCTTCAACCCATCCGGTTCCTCCTTGCTGTAGACCGTCGTTGCCGAATAATACGGCGTGACCTTCGTAACGGAGTAATCATCTGCGTTTTCGGTGTAGTCCACATTTGCAAGAAATCCTGCCGCCGAGAGATTCATCTGGCGGAACTGGACGGTGTTTTCTAAGCTATCGTCCACAATGGGGCTACCGGAAATAGCTGCGATA
>CAUABN010000230.1:0-3146 GCA_958427275.1 uncultured Anaerotruncus sp. | reverse complement strand
GACGGTGAGAAAACGAAGAGTTGTCCGGTCCCCCCGGCACTCCGCCGCTGAACGCAAACACCTGCTGGTGCAGGTCGTTGGTGATCACCGCCAGAAAAAGCACAGCCGGAACAATCGCCAGACAGCCGGTCCTTCCGTTCAGACGGATTTCCTGCGGTTTTCCGGGAGACAGTGCAATATACACCCCGAGCAGCGGTATAAAAAGCATGGGTAAATAGTAAAGATACCAGATGTACCGCGCCGCCGTCGGATCGGTGACGACCTCGTATTTCAGAGTGCGCAAAACAAGCCATACAAGCATCAGGGCAACCGTCAGGCGCAGACAGTGCAGAGTCTGTGGCTGTATAATGCGGCGGTCAATGGAATAACCCCAAAGGGAAAACAGAAGTAAATAAAGCGCCGCGCGGATATAGTTCACATAAACCCCGCCGATGTCGAATTTGGCAAGCATCCTGCAGGAATAAGCCGCGGCAATGAGGGAAAAAACAACGATCAGGGAAATCAGCTGTCTTGTGTTCCGTTTCATGGGGGAAATCCCTCGCTTTCTGTTGCAGGCAAGGGATTCCCCCTTGGCGTTGTTTATGTGTTTCCGACAGGTCGTTCCGGACGTGCGTTTCCGCAAACGGCACGCTCGGGCCAACCCGACAGCACCGGACGGATTCCCGAACCGTCAGCCCTGTTCGGCCGGGCACTGCTCCGAAAACGGAACCCGCCGTCTCTGACTGTCGGTAATATGATAACACATTTCCCGGAAAAACGCAAGAGTTTACAACACTCAGCGTTTATTTTTGTGTATTTTTCAAACCTTCACCGGAACCCCGCAAAGTCATAACCACCGCAGCAATGGACAACAATATGAAGAAGGAACTCTGCATCCGAACCGTGACGGAGCCTGGGCTGCAATACGGGATCCCGGCGTACAGACTGACGCGGGATCAGGTTCTGAAAAAGGCAGTCGCGCTGTGTGAGCTGGTGTACGATGAGGGGGACTGCTGCTTCTTCTATGCACACCTGTCCGATCTGTACATCTTTATAGCCCACCGATATGTCAAAGTAGGCGATACGGATGCGGCGCTCGACTGTTTTGAAAAGGGGTTACTGTATGCCAAGGCATATGATGACCTTCCGCTGACAAAGACGCATACATCGTTCCTTGTCCGGGGCAATGTCTATGACAAACGCAACACAAGCTCCATAACCGATTGTAACAAGGTCCTCGAGGAGCTCGACCACCTTGTTGCAAGCGATTCCTATCAGCAACTAAAGGATAACGAGCGAATGCAGTCACTGATTGCCGCGTATCAGCCCTTCTGCGGGAAGAAAACACTCTGAAGGTGTTTTTTTCGGCGGCTCGACGCAAAAACCTTCCCGGACGAAGTTCGGGAAGGTTTTACTTTTTCACTCTTCACTTTTCACTTTTCACTTTTCACTAAGCCGCCCCGGAAATCTTAATTTCTTTTTTTGCCGTAATAGCCCTTACGGTAGTATCCGCCTTCCACGTATGACACAAAATTGCGCACCACGCCAAGGATCCGGCATTCGCCATCATGACGGGCAAAAGCTGATAAACAAACACCACGTCAAAGTCATTTTTCAACCGCTTCAACGCTCTTTTGGAGTGAAACGGATAGCTGTAATAATTTAAAAATCTGTTAATCGCACTTTTTTCTTGGGCGGATCGGGCAACGGATCACACGAACTCCATTAATGATCTCCTGCGCCCTTTCGCCGTGCTCATATCCCGGATATATTTCTCCCATTGGATAGTTGGGAACCCCGGTGACAACCGTTACCGCATTACCACGGCAAACAAGCTCTTCGCAAATATCCGCAACACGAAACGGCTCCGGGAATTACTACCGGCATATAACAAGTATCTTCATTTTCCGACCGTTTCCTTTTCTTTTTCCTCTCTTTTCAGTTCTCCGGTGCCTCCCTCGACGACGCCGTCATGGCGAAGCACCGACTTTATCGTGCCGAAGAAGCACTTGCAATCCATTGCAAAACCTTTCCCGTGACCTGCATTCAATGCAGCGACATATTCGCCGTCCAGCTTCGCTTTGACGGGGATCTCCAGCTCGTCACGACCGTTGATCTGCGCCCAGCCGGTAAGCCCCGGCTTCACATCATTAGCTCCATATTTATCACGTTCGGCAATCAGATCATCCTGATTCCACAGCGCCGGACGAGGTCCGATAATACTCATTTTGCCCGTAAAAATATTGAAAAGCTGCGGCAATTCGTCTATGCTCATTTTTCGCATCCACCGCCCGCATCTGAGTATGTACTGCTCCGGATTTTCAAGCATATGCGTCGGCATATCGTGCGGCGTAGATATTTTCATACTGCGGAATTTAAGCAAACTGAACTGCGTTTTATGCACACCGATTCGCTTTTGTCTGAAAAATGCGGGACCCGGATCCTCTGCTTTAATAACAAATATGAAGACGAGCATCGGCAAAGCCAAAACAACAATCCCGATGAACGACAATACTATATCAATCAACCGTTTGAAAAAATACTTATACATTTCCGTTGAATTCCACATCCAAATAAAAAAATCATATTCGTTCTATCCCCAAAACAGTCTTTATGAGAAGCATCCGAAAAGCACTGCAAAGGCGAAAAAACAGCGTGTACCCAACAGCTTCTCAGACATTGCAAATATTGTAAGCCAAGCCTTTGATATTGCAACCGTGTGCAAAGTGAAAACACGCAAACATTTGCGATCATAATTTGTCGTAAAAAGTCAGTCTGTATAATGTAATTAATTATATCATACTGCGGTCGGCATGTCAATTCTTTTTCAATCACAGCTATGTTATCAGTACCACACAACCCTTTTGTACTGCCCGTATAATGTGCAGGACACAGGACAGTTTTTATCCTCCTGCGTTTTTATCTGAATTCCGACACGGGGCGGATCCGTTTTCACCGGTTGCAAGAATAGTATACAACAGGTAGCGCGACTTGTAAAGTACGCACTTTTTTGTGCCCCGGTAATAAAAAAGTGACCTTTGGCAGACGGCATCATTGCGCGGACCGTCTATCCGGAGGTGCCGCCGCGGGTGGAATATGCGCTTTCGCCGCTCGGCGAAACGCTCGGTCCCATCCTTGACGCCATGGCAAAGTGGGGCAACGATTAT
>CAUABN010000229.1:0-3150 GCA_958427275.1 uncultured Anaerotruncus sp. | reverse complement strand
GATACCGATATACGGCTAGTGTAATTATATCATTTTCGCGGCTGTATGTCAACTATAAAAAACAAAAAAACACAAGACCGCAACGTTGCAAGCCATGTTGACATATACGCGCCGCAATGATATAATATTAATATGATTTTTACCACTATCGGGGGACACGGCATATGAAAAACAGTATAAATATCACAAAAAGACTTCTTCCGCTTTTGCTTGCGGTATTGCTGTTGGCTTCATGCGGCGGCGGCAACGGGGCGGAAACGTCCGCAGTGCCGGAGTCCACGGCGGAGCCTGCGTATGAGCTGATGCCGGACGGCGGCTGGACGCTGACGCGTGCCGAAAAAGCGGACGACAGTGTGCGCGACGCGGCAAAGGCTGTGCGCGATGCGATATCCGCGCGCACCGGAGAAGCGCCACAGTTGGGCGACGACTGGCTGGCTCCCGGCACTTCCGCTTCTGAGCATGAAATAATCATCGGCAACACCGCGCGCGCGGAAAGCGGCACGGCATGGGACGCTCTGCTCCCCGGCGAGTTCACCGTGCGTGTCATTGGCGGCAGGATAGTCTGCCTCGGTACTAACGATGAGCTGACCGTCCGCGCGGCGGAGCATCTTGTGTCTCTCATCGCCTCCGGCACAAAAATATACAGCGATTACAGCTACACCGGCAGAGGCGATTATCCCGTCACCTCTCTTACATTGGGCGGCGTTCCGATAGGAAGTTTCAGGATCGTTACGCCTGCCGGCATCGACCTTTCCGCTCACGCAGAGACATTGCGCGCGAGCATTTCGGCGCTTTGCGGTGTGTCTCTCACCATCTCCACGGCATCCTCGGACAAGACGGAACATGAGATAGTCCTCGGCTGTGCGCGCAGTGCGGCGGAGGATAAGTCGGGCTACGGCGATGCGGCGGTGCGCTGGCAGGGCGGCAGTCTTTATCTTGACTGCGGCAGCCGCGCAGCGGCTTCGGCAGCCGTTGAATATTTCCTCAATAAAATGATAGGAAGCCAGAGCGGTGACGTTGCCCTGACGCCCGGTGAGGGCGAGACGCTCTACCGCCTTTCGGTCCCTGCGCGTGAAGAGTATATCGCCGATCCCGCAAAAATGCCTCTTGTGTGGGAAAACCGCCTGAGCGCCGATGAACGCCTGGTTTCGTGGGATGCAAAGATCGCCACGCTCATGCAGACCGACAAAAACCGTATTTTCACCGTGGCGCACCGCGCCGACCACATGAACTACCCGGAAAATTCGGTGGAATCGATAATAAGCGTATGGGCGATGGGCGGCGACTGTGTTGAGATAGATGTGCGCTTTACCAGGGACGGCGTTGCCGTCATCATGCACGACGACACGCTCGACCGTATGACGGATGTCGCCTCAAAAGCGGGCAAAAACGGTCTGCCAACGTCAACGCGGGTATCCGACTGGACGCTTGCCGAGCTTCGCACGCTTTATCTGCGCGAGGGCATGGGCGGGACAACGCCCGTCACACCGTACCGCATCGCAACTCTTGAAGAGGTCCTGACAGTCTGCCGGAACAGACTGTTCATCATCTGCGACAAGCCGACGGAGTGGAGGTACTGCGAGCTGCCGCAGATCATGGGCGGAGGCAAGGCGAACTACCTCTTTCCCATTATGCAAAAGACCGGCAATATGACGTCGATACTTATTTCCTACGGTACTACCGGTACCGATGCAAAAAGCACGCTCTCGGCGGACGACGCACTGAAAATACAGTCGTATATATACGAGCAGACAGGCGAGAAGGCGTTCTTTTATCTGCGCGCATGGACCACACGCAGCACTGCCGCGCCGTATGCGAGACGCCTGCGCGAAAAGAGCCTTACCAATGCAGCCATACTTGTCAACGGTGCGTTCGACCCCTCGGACCAGAAAAAGCTGAGTGACATCTCCACACTTTGCGCGGCGTACCCGGACGTTATGTTCGGCAGCTGGACCATCGAGGACGGCACCGACAAGCTGTCGGTGTGGAAGACCATGTATCACGCCGGCGAACGCGCGATGATGACAAACAATATCGAGGCGCTCGTGCGCTATGCCGCAGAACTTTTGAAGTGAGGGGCGATAGGTCACGGCACGCAGGACATCGCAGAGTGTCTCCAACTTGACGATGCAGTTCAACTGAATGCGATTTTGTTTCCAATAAGCGTGGACAATATCACTTTTTCTGATATGAGCTTTCATGGTGATCGAGGTCTTTTTATCAGATCCCGATCACTTTTTCTATACCTTTGCGCTTTTTCTTTCTCTCAGTCTCACATCTATTGTAGCACTGTATCCGTACGGGAGAGCGAACGGTTTGGCGCACTTTGTGCGCCAAACCACGACCTGTACTCGGCGGCGGAGCGCCGCCGTTTTGGCTCTTATGTTTCTGCTGATTCTTTAGTTCCTGCTGCCAAAAACGTACAAGCGGGGGTCGGTTCTACAAAAAGGGTCACCAATAACAAAAGGACAACCTTTTGCTTCCTTCTCATAAAGATGATAACGAGAAACAGAAGCAATCGGGCGGGAAGGACGAACAGTTTTGGCTGTTCGTCCTTTTCGTTTTGCGAAAGGCTTTGTGAGCCTGAATAACTTGCTCAGGGCCGTTTGGCTTTCTGTTCTTGTTACGCCCGGATCGATGAAATCGGTTTCTGATGTGCATCCGGAAATTCCGCTGTCTTTGCGGAGATGGTTTTGTCCCGACAATGATCGACTCTTTCCGATTCAACGTCCGGCATGGAGCCGATGTGCGTGAAGTAAATGTCAATCCGTTGCTCGCTCTCGTTTTTCTTTCGTGACGGTCGCTCGTGAATCACGATTTTGCTGATGAACGTCCAAAGGATCTCGGGTGTCAGCTCCCGTATATCCGTATAGGTTTTGAAGTTGCAGGTGCAGCCGGTGTATTCCTGCCGTTCCAGAATTCCGACGATGGATTGATCCTTCCATCCATACCGATTCTTTGGTAGCGGCTTTCCCTTGCGGCTGGCATACAGGGCTTTGGTCGTGAGAACCTGATCGCGTTCAAGGATCCGGGAAATCTGTTCCGGGCCTTTGCCGTCGATGCAGAGGTCAAAGATGCGCTTGACAACCGGTGCAGCTTCCTCATCCAGAATCCACTTGTCCTTGTCGTTCGGGTCGCAGCGGTAGCCGT
>CAUABN010000228.1:0-3151 GCA_958427275.1 uncultured Anaerotruncus sp. | reverse complement strand
GGCATATATACGCTTGAAATTCTCACGGTGCATGATAAGTATCATCACGGTGATGAATACCGCTATCGGGATGCGCATTCCGGCCGTACTGCCGTCACCGTAAAACACGGCGTAGGCCCCGTTGAGTATCAGCGGATACAGCAAAGCCGCCATTCCGGACGCCATCGATACCATGCGTGTGCCCACGAGCACTATCGCAAAAACAACGATAAGCACAAGGAAGACCGGGGGCTCGGTCATAAGGATCATCACAGCCGCAACGAGCACGCCCTTTCCGCCTCGGAATCTGTAAAACACAGGGAACATGTGTCCGAGCATACAGAAAAGACCGGACAGATACGCTCCGATATAGCCGAGCCAGAGATAACCGAGAAGCGTGGCAACGACCGTTTTCAGAACATCCCCGCAAAGGGTCAGCACCCCCGCCTTTTTGCCGTAGGTGCGGAACATATTGGTCATTCCCGCGTTGCCCGAGCCGTGCGAACGCACATCATCGGAGAAAAGTGCGCGGGAAACGATGACCGCAGAGCTGAGACTTCCCAGCAGATATCCGCCCGCCGCGCAAAGCAGGATCGGGGGAATGAGCCACAGAAGCGCCGGCACTCCGACAACTCCGAAGCGCTCGGTAAGAAGGCGGTAAAGCCCGCCCGAAATAATAGTCGACATAAAAAGCACCCTTTCCGGGAGCGGTCCCCCGATAAGATAATTAATTATAATTATAACAATTATCACGCCAAAAGTCAACACGCATCATGTTACTATTATATCAAGATGTATGAAAATTACGCGGCCGGCGCACAGCACCGACCGCGTAATAAAGATATATCGGCTCAGACCTCACCGGATACCGTACCGGCATTTTTGCGGTATTCACGCGATGCCACGCCGGGTATCGCAAGGATGCCGGCGACCATCGGGAACGTTGAACACAGCTGCAAGTATACTATACTGACGATCACGCTCATGCCGGTCACATCCGTGATACCGAGCAGCTTCCAAAGCAAGAACAGATCGGCTCGCTGCGTAACATTTGCAATAATAGTTCCAAGAACGGCGATCGCAAAGCACCCTGCCATATAAAACACACGTGACTTGCGCGTTCTTGTTTTCACTACCCGTACCGCGAACACCACAACCGACGCGATCGCCGCAACGGAGGCAACGAGACAGGTGAGAGACAGCACGATACTCGGCGCAACCGCCGGACTGCCGCCCCCTGTCGGCGATCCTCCGATGCAGTACACAGCCAAAAAGTATACCGAAAACAGGAAAGCGGGCGCGGAAAGCCCCGCAAATACAAATGAGATCACAGTGCAGATCCCGAGCTTTCTTTTCATGACAGATCCTCCGTTTGTCCGTTATTGTCGGGGATCCCCGACCATTTGTATACATTATAAATTATTTGTCGCAATATGTCAACAGCAGGCAGTTATATTTTCGTCACACATGGGAATAATATCTGTAAATAAATCATCCGGAGGAAAAATGGAGTCACTGTGGCAAAAACGGGCGTCAGAGAACGCCATACCCGGATACGAACCGCTTCACGGCGATATAACGACCGATGTACTGATAGTCGGCGGAGGACTTGCGGGACTTCTGACCGCCCACATGCTGTGGCACGCGGGCGTGGAATTTCACCTTGCGGAAGCGGACAGGCTGATGAGCGGCACGAGCGGAAGCACAACAGGAAAGATCACCGCACTGCACGGCGCGATATATGACCGCCTGATACGCGAGTTCGGGACCGCCGCGGCGCGTCGATACTACGATGCCAATGCAGAGGCGGCGGATGAATACCGCCGCTTGTGCGCCGGCAAAGACTGCGGCTACCGCGAATGCGATGCGTTTGTGTATTCCGTCGGCGATGCCGCAAAGATAAAAAGAGAATACAACGCCATGCGGCGTCTCGGCATTCCCGCGGAAATGTCCGACTGCCCCGCCCTGCCTTTCCGCACCGAGGCGGCTGTCAGGCTGACGGGACAGGCGGAATTCAATCCCATAAAATTTGCAGCGATGATAGTCTCCGACCTGCCACGCGAAAGGATATTCGAGCACACGCCCGTGCGCTCGACTGACGGATGCACGGCGGTGACCGACGGCGGCAGGATACACGCAAAGAGGATGGTCATAGCAACGCACTTCCCCATCATCGACCGCCGCGGGGCATACTGGCTGAAAATGTATCAGCACCGTTCATACATGCTCGCGCTACGCGGAGCGGCTCCCGTCGGAGGAATGTATGTTGCCGCCGAGGAGGGCGGACTTTCACTGCGCGATGCAGACGACTGCCTCATCATAGGCGGATGCGGCGGGCGGACCGGTAAAAAATGCGGCGGCTTTGACGCTCTTGAACGCCTCGCCGGGAAATACTTCCCCGGCGCCGCGACCGTAGCCCGATGGGCAACGCAGGACTGCATAACACTTGACGGAATGCCGTATATCGGGAAGTATTCCCCGGCGGGCGACGATATATATGTCGCCACGGGCTTCAATAAATGGGGAATGACCGGCTGCATGGCTGCTGCAATGCTGATATCCGATATGCTTACCGGCAGGGAAAACAAATACCGGTCGCTGTTCGGCTCGCGCACCATGCTACGCCCGCAGCTTGCAGTCAATGCGGCGCATGCGCTGGCGGGATGGCTCACGCCGACAGCTCCCCGTTGCCCGCACCTCGGCTGCGCACTGCATTGGAATCCCGCCGAACACAGCTGGGACTGCTCCTGCCACGGCTCACGCTTTGATGCAGATGGACATATCGAGAATTCACCCGCAACAAAAAACGCCCGGATCGGTCGTCAATGAGAGTCAGTTCCGCGCCCTCGCGGTGCAAATTCATTTCCCGGTTGATTTTTTTCATTTTTTTTGAAAAAACTCTTGACAATCGCGCACGGTTGTGATATGATATATGAGCGCTGATGAAGCGGATAGCCTTGTCGGTCAATATGTGTGCGTCGTTAGCTCAGCTGGATAGAGTGTTTGGCTACGAACCAAAAGGTCGGGGGTTCGAGTCCCTCCTGGCGCGCCAAGCTAAAAAGTCCGTTACTTCGGTAACGGGCTTTTTGTGATTTTATGAAAGAAGTTAAAGAAAAAAAGAACTTATTAAAATGTACACCTACTACTCCCTCATCTTGGAATCTCATTCCAT
>CAUABN010000227.1:0-3183 GCA_958427275.1 uncultured Anaerotruncus sp. | reverse complement strand
GCTTCTTGAACTTGAAGAAAGATACCGTGCGCTTGATGCCGCGGAGATTGACGCTGTGGTCGAAAACCGTATAAAAAAGTGGCATTTCCTTAAGCCTGCCAACCCCGAGACGATGAGAAAGGCGGCGGGATATTACCTTGCCGCGGCATCGATAGCGCAGGAGAGAGGCTATCATTCGATCTCGCTGAAGGATGTTGACGGAATGAAAAAGCTTTGCGGCTTTCCGCCGGCTCCGATATTCATGCTGCTGTCCGAGGATGGTTATACGACCATTCCGGAAAACGATTCTCTCGGCGCAGTGACCCAGCTTATGATGCACAAGCTGACGGGACAGCTTGCGGGGTATCTTGAGTTTTATGAGTTCTTTGAGCACAGCGTGCTTGCCGGTGTGCCCGATTTTGTTGCCGCAGATATGGTAGACGGCGATACATACACTGTTCTTCCCGCGGCATTCGGACTGCTGAGCGAGGGTATACTCAATGTTTCAAAGGTGAAAACGGGAACGCTCACTATGTCGCGCCTTGTGTATTCAAACGGAAAATATGTGATGCACACGCTGCTCGGCGAGGGTAAAAATCCGCCCAAGTGGGAGGAATGCGGCTGGACACAGCCGGCGCCTCAGCTTTCTGCGCTTGAGATCGGGCTTAGCGACGTTCCGAATTTTGCCGATCACGTTGCCTGTCAGCATTATATCATAACCTTCGGCGATAACCGTGCCGCCATACGCGACCTTTGCCGCATACTCGGCATTGATGTTCTTGAAATGTAAGGAGAATGGTATGTACGGAAATTACAGTATTCGCGCTCCGTTTTTTGAGATCGGTCCCAAGTGCTTTATGTGGGGCGAGCGTATGCTCCGGCTTGCGCTTGAGATCGACCGGATAGCGGAGGAATTTGACCTTGACGTTATCGTTACCCCGCAGTATACGGATATACGTATGATAGCGGAAAATACAAAGCATATCCATGTGTTTGCTCAGCATATGGACAGCCTGACTCCCGGACGGGGACTCGGCTCGGTCCTGCCCGAGGCGGTCAGGGAGGCTGGAGCCGTCGGCGTCATGCTCAATCACGCAGAGAAAAAGCTGACGCTTGACGAGATCGAAAAAACGATAGCACGCGCCGATGAGGTGGGGCTTGCCACGATCGTATGCGCCGACAGTGTGGCGGAGATCGAAGCGATAGCAAGGCTCTCGCCCAATCTGATAGTCGCCGAGCCGACCGAGCTTATCGGGACGGGTGTGGCAAGCGACATGAGCTACGTGAGGGACACGATAGAAGCCGTGCGGAGCATCGACCCGAATATAATGGTGCTTCAGGGCGCGGGGATATCCACTCCGGATGATGTGGCAAATGTCATTCGTGCAGGCGCGCTTGCGACCGGCTGTACCAGCGGCGTTATGAAGGCAAAGGACCCCGAGGCGGCGGCGCGCGCCATGCTTTCGACTCTCAGACGCGTCTGGGACGAGGTACATGCGGAATGAACGAAAGCGAAAAAGATAAGATGCTTGATGCGGCATACGCGTCATTTGAGATCGAGGCGGAGTCGCTGCGCGCGACCCGCGAGACACTCGACCGTACCGAGTTCGAAAAAGCGGTGGAGGTGCTTGCCTCTGCCGGACGTATTGCAGCGTCAGGATGCGGTCATTCCGGAATCGCCTGCCGTCACTTTGCCCATCTTTGCTGCTGCATAGAACGCCCCGCACGCTTTCTGTCTCCGTCCGAAGCGGTCCACGGCGGATTGGGATATATCTGTCCCGGGGACGTAATGATGCTGGCGTCCCGCGGCGGTGAGACCGACGAGCTGGTACCGATAGCAAAAATATGCCGTGCAAAGGGCGCATCTGTTATCCTTGTGACCGAAAAGCCGGGCTCAACGCTCGGCAGACTCTCGGATATCATTCTGAGGATCGCCGTCACGCGCGAGTGCGATCGTGACAACTGCCAGGGAACGACCAGCTTTGCAGTTACCTCTGCGGTGTTTGATGCGCTTTCGGCAGCGCTTATCGAGCGGCTTGATTACAGCAGCCGCGAATTTGCCGTGATACACCCCAATGGTGCGGTCGGCAAACGTCTGAACAGTAAATAAATCCGCCGCAAGGCGCAGGAAAGGAAAAATAAAATAATGGAATTCAAAGTATATCAAAAGGAACTGGAGCTTCAGTCGCGCGGGTGGATACCCACATTTCACGATGTTTCAAAGGAGATACGCGAGATAGTGGAGCAGTCCGGAGTAAAAAACGGCACTGTCTGCATAGCCTCCCACCATACCACATGCTCGGTCATGGTACAGGAATGCTCGCACGATATCGACAGCTTCGACCTTGAATATCTTCAGCACGATCTTCTGGATATCATGCGCAAGCTCGTGCCCGACTTCCGCGAGGAGCATCAGTACCGCCATCCCGGTCCCATTCATTCTCAGTTCGGCAGATATGTTGACGAGCCGGGCGACTTCACCAGCATGAATACAGACGGGCATCTTCGCTCTGTATTTTTCGGAAGGAGCGAGACCATGACCATAAAGGACGGCGTTCTTGACGGCGGAGAATTTGCGCACGTTTACTTTATCGACTGGGATCAGGTCCGTGCACGCCGCCGCCAGCTCAACGTGACCGTAATGGGCACGACCGAGGATGTCGGCGACCGCAAGTGGAAGAACGGCGAGGTCATAAATACCCTGCACAAGTTCACGGACGAGGAAAAGGCTTACGATATCCATTATGATCTTCAGCTAAAAGGAAGGGAATCGAAATGAGACTCATTCTTGATACCGCCGATCTTAAGGATATAAAATATTTCAACGATTATTTTCCTATCTGCGGCGTGACCACCAATCCCACGATACTTTCGCGCGAGGGCGGCGACATAGTCGCTCATCTTAAAAAGATCAGAGAGATCATAGGAAAAGATAAGGAGCTTCACGTTCAGGTGACCGAGACTGCGTGGGATAAGATGATCGAGGAGGCGCACGCGATAGTCTCACTGCTCGGCGACAATACGTTTGTAAAGATCCCTGCAATGCCCGACGGTCTTCGTGCAACGCGCGAGCTGACGAAGGAGGGCATAGCAATAACGATGACAGCAGTGCTCAGCGCCAATCAGGCTTTGCTTGCATCGGAAGCGGGAGCGGCATACGTTGCACCGTATGTAAGCCGTCTCGAAAACATCGGGGCGTACGGT
>CAUABN010000226.1:0-3189 GCA_958427275.1 uncultured Anaerotruncus sp. | reverse complement strand
GGGGGCGGGAGTTATCTTAAGCTGATCGTAGGGAATAGTCTCGCGTGTGCCGTCCTCGTATACCGCAGTCACCACCATCCCGATTATGTCGAGGGGCTGGTTGGATATGTACTGCGTTACTGCCGGAGCTTTGGTTATTTCAATGCGGCTTATCGCGCGCGCCGGAAGAACCGTGATGCCTGCCGATGCGCTGAGACCGAGGTATGTGATGGTAAGCCTTGTGTCTGTTATGGTAAGAGGAGCGGTGGGGGATATCGCGTAGTCGGACGGGTTGAGCGGTACCTCTGTCCCGTCGTCGTATTCGGCGGTGATGAGCATGCCCGCAAGCGTCTCGGCTGTGAGCTGCTCGCCCTCCTTGAATGACATCCTTGAGGGGAGCGTCTTTATGTGCAGCACCCGTACCTCGTGGACTGTGACCACGGTCTCTTCGTATCCGAGATACTGCATACGCACCTCGGAGCCGGGAGCCATTGTGTCGGGTGCGTTCAGGGTTACTTCATCGGTGATGTCCCGATCGGCGCCGTTTACGTAAACAGCCCTGACAGCAAATCCGCTGCGGTCGAATTTGTCTCCGTAGTAGTAATCGGTTTTGGTGGGCGGAGTGATTCGGAAGGATTCGATCCCGTAAACCGTCAGCTCAAGTGTCTGTGATATCGCCCCGACGGTAAACGTGATCGTGGCATGACTGCGGTCCGAGGAATCGGGGGTCAGCGCATCGACCGACCCGCTTACAGTGTATTCGGAAGGGTCGAGAAGCCTTCCCTGAGAGCTGTTTTCAAAGGTGGCTATTATCATCATTCCGGTGGGATCAAACCGTTCGCCCTCGTAGTAATACATTTTGTCGGGCTTCTGGATTATCATCATCGACACCATTTTGATGACTGTTATGCCGTAAAGCGTTGCTTTTGTACCGTAGCATTCGACAACAGCACTGGTTATGTCGGGCGTGAGAGCCGCCGGGAGATCGACGTGTATCTCATCCTCATCGGGCAGACGGCTCGTGCCGTCGGCATATACAAGCTCTATCATAAGACCGTCCGGAACAAACGACGAGCCTTCATTGTACTGAAGCCTGGCGGGAAAGGTGATTATGCGTGATTCTATCGGGCGCTTTACGGTGACGTATGTCTTTTTGGTTTTGCCGCCGTAGGTGAACTCAACGGTCACATCCTCGGATGAACCGTCTGTTACGAGCCTGCCGGTGGGAGCGTATTCAAATTCGCCCGGTTTTATGAGCTTTGAGGTGCCGTCGGCATATGTCGCGCGGATGACATAAAGCGACGGGTCAAAATATTCGCCCTCGTAATATGTATCTTTGCCGACAGTCTCTATATCTATCGCGGCGAGCGTGGGATCGGCAACGCCGGTTCCGGGCGTTTCTTCCGCGGTGGTATCAGCTGCAGTGTCGGACGTTTCTTCCGAGCCTGTTCCCGGACTGTCCTGTGCAAATGCCGGCATAAACAGGGTGGAGATCAGCAAAAATGTAAGTAAGAAAATCAAAGCGCTGCGAATATGGCGAATCTGCATATTGTACATCCTTTCGTGCGGTTTTGGTGTCAGTATAATTAAAAAACAAATCTTCACCCTATATTATATCACTGATTAGCACGGGTTTCAATAGGTTATATATTCTTATCGAAAAAAATTTGCGCTCAAAAAAGTCGTATAGCCGTCATAAAGCCAAAAAAACAGCGGGAAGGAGAGTAAAAACTCCCGATCCCGCTGTTCTCTGCAAAAGCGGAAAAAGCTATCAGTCGGCGTAAACGCTGACCTGCTTTTTGTCCTTGGTCTTGTGCTCGAATTTGACGTGTCCGTCGATCAGAGCGAAAAGGGTATTGTCGGTTCCCATTCCGACGTTGTTGCCGGGGTGTACCGCAGTTCCTCTCTGTCTGATGATGATGTTGCCGGCAAGAACCGCTTCGCCGTCAGCCTTCTTCACGCCAAGGCGCTTGGATTCGCTGTCGCGTCCGTTCTTAGTCGAGCCGACACCTTTTTTATGAGCAAAAAACTGTAAGCCGAGTCTGAGCATTATTTCTTCCTCCTCATAGATTTGTTGACGTGATCGTTCTTACTGATAGTCGCGGTCGATAACTTCGACCTCAAGATAATCCGAGTATTCCTCGATAAGGTCGTTGAGCTGATAGAAGTAAGCCATGAAAAGCCCCGATACCGCATATCTCTTGCGTTCGTCTTCCTCAAATTCGGGAAGAGCGGCTTTTGCAGTGACAACTATTCTTGTTGCGCCTTCGTTGACATCATACTGTATGTCAGAGGCATAGGCAAGTTCAACAGCATTGACGATGAGCATCGTCATCGCGGAGAGCGCGGCACAAAGTACATCGTCTCCCGCTTCACCGTAACCGGTGTGACCCTGCTCCTCGAAGCCCCAAAAGGCCCCGCAGCTTCTGTAAAATACGACTTTAGTCATGATTAGCCTTCGATCTTGGTTATCTGAACCTTGGTGTAAGGCTGTCTGTGACCGATCTTCTTCTTCTCGTTCTTCTTGGATTTGTACTTGAAGACATAGATCTTGTGACCCTTGCCGTTCTTCAGCACATTGGCGGTAACGCGAGCGCCCGCCACTGTGGGAGTGCCGACCTTGAGTCCGTCCTCGGCGGATAATGCCTTGACATTTTCAAATACGACTTCGCTGCCTTCTTCATTTGAGAGCTTCTCAATAAAAACGATATCGCCCTCGGAGACCTTGTACTGCTTTCCGCCGGTTTCAATTACTGCAAACACGAAAAGCACCTCTCTTTCGTTAAGACTCGCTGATATGGGCGGCGCCGGAATGAAATTTTATCTTCAAAACGGCACACTTAAAAAAGCCTGTTTCAAGCGGCAAATTATTATACACCGTAAAGGTGTTGCTTGTCAAGAGTTTTTTTGATTTTTTCGCGTTATACGGAGAAAAAACATTGATTTTAATGCAAAAAACTATCCCCTGACGTCTTTTGTTGCATCCGCTTCTTCCGATCGACCGACAGCCGGACCATGGCGGCGACCGCAAGCGTTCCGAACACCACGCCGGAGGTGTCTATCAGCACATCGGTAAAGCGACAGACGCGTCCGGGTACAAAATACTGAATGATCTCGTCCGCGCCGGCCACCGCTATACAGAATGCCAGTGAAATAAGATACCCGCGATTTCCGACACGGGAGATGCACGCGGCAGCGCCCGCGGTGAGA
>CAUABN010000225.1:0-3227 GCA_958427275.1 uncultured Anaerotruncus sp. | reverse complement strand
TTCGAGTATCGGGTTGTTGCTGCTCGACCAGTAGGGGTCGATGTAGGAGAGCGTTGAGGAGATCAGTCCCACGGTGTCGCCGGAATTTATAGTGGTGCTTGCATCGTTGTCGCTGTAATACTGCTTGCCGAGGCGGATCTGATAATCAATCGTCCACTTGCCTGCGTTCACAACGTCAAACAGCGATTCCTCGCCGAGCGTGTTCATAAGATCGCGGTTGAAAAATGTCACGAACATGAGGCGATAAAGCGCCAGTGAGGCGGCTCCGGTACACATATACTGACCGGCTCCGATCGATGCCGCGCTGTTGAAGCCCTGCGACCAGTAGGGCGCGGTAAGGTCGAGGTGAGTGAGCTTTTTAAGATTGTAAAAATAGCCGTCGCCGGTGTGGATTATGGTCGAGTAGCAGCTGTTGGCTATTATGTCGTATGTGTGAAGGCCTGCCTCAAACGACTGCTTTACGGCATTGCGGACGGCATACTGATCGCCCGCTATCTTATCGTTTGTCAGCGTTATGCCGAAGCGGTCCTCCATAAGGCTGTTGCGCCGTGCGATGGCTGTGTGTATCACGTCGCCGTCCTCTTCGTCGATCGACACTTCGTCACGTACAAAATCGGCGTCGCGGCTGACAAAAGCCACCGTCTCGCCCTTGTACGAAAGCTCGGGCGGCAGTCCGTTTGTGATGGACTCGCTTTCCGGCGCGGTCGTGTCGGCTACGTCGGGCGCGGCGGTCGTTGTGCCGTCGGGCGTCTGCCCGCCGGGATCTTTGGCACATGATGCCAACGAAAACGCGAGCATCATTGCGGCAAGGAGCATGCAGATGATTTTTTTCATTGTGGTATTCCTCCGTAATCGAATGTGCTTTAAGAGATCAGGGCAAAATGGCGCCGGGAGCTATCCGGTCATTCCTGCCCTCTGGACAATTATACTATATTGCGGATGATAAATCAATACTTTTACCGTCATTTTGCAAAAAAGAAATTTGCAATTGACCGCGCGGCGTTTTGGTGGTATACTTATTATATATTATATGTGAGGTCGAATGCCGAAAATGAGATGGAATACCGATGCAACAGTGATAAAAAGGATAAAACGCGCCAACACCGACTGGTGGATACGTGAAAAAGCAATCGTTGGCGATAATGGGATGACATATATCGTCTATACGACCGATACGGGCGAGATACATATACGCGAGACCGACTGCCGCGCGCCGCGCGAGCCGGACCGCGATTTTTGCCTTTCGCGGCTCAATCACGATTATTCCGACGAGCACAATGCGCCGTCGCTCTGCATTCTGCCGGACGGGCGCATGATCGTAGCCTATGCGGGACATGCCGCGCACGGACTTTCGATGAGGATAAGCACACGCCCGTACGATGTGTATTCCTTTGCGCCCGAGAGGACGCTCGATTTTGACGGCAGCGTGACATATGCGCAGATGTTTTACAATGCCGCGCGCGGCGAGGTGTGGCTGTTCTGCCGCGTGGACCGCGTTACATGGCAGTTCCGCGCTTCGCGCGACGGAGGCGAAACGTTTTCCGCGCCGCGCACTTTTATACGTTCCGGGGCGGGCGGACTTTATTATGCCGACATCCGCCGCCGTCTCACCGCGCGGAGCGACACCGTGAGCGAGAGCTATGTGTTTGCACTTTACGGTCATCCCGTAAAGTCCTCCGATCACACGATACGCACCGGCGTGATAACGCAGGACGGTGTGTTCTGCCGTATGGACGGCACGCCGCTCGGCGTCGGGCTTTTTGAGGACAACGGGCTGCTTGACGCCTCGGCGCTTGACGTGGCATATTCGGCGCCGGAGGGTAAAACGGTGAGGCTCCTTTCGGTCGCTCCCACCGTTCCCGCGCGTATCGCGTTGGCTGCATTTGAATATCCCGGCAGCACCTCAGCCGATTACAGAGTAGCCACATGGCGCGGCGGCGCATGGCGTGTGTCGGAGGTCATTGCGCCGAGCGGCGCGTTTCTTGCCGACTTCGACTCCGACGGCGCGCCGGTGCACGACGGCTCGGAAACATATGTGGGCGGTATGGAGTTTTACTGGGGCGTCGGAGCGCCCGCCTTCCGACGTGACACGCCCGCGTTCACCGACAGCGATGCCGTTTATCTTATACGCCGCTGTAATGACGGCACATGGGTGCTTGAGCGTTATACTTCGCGTGACCGCGGGAAAACGTACAGGTTTGAATACACCGTTTACACGGCGCGCAGGGGAATGAAGCTGTGGCGTCCGGTGGTCCCGGTATGGGCGCAGGACAATATGCCAGTATATTGTCATGAGGGCGAATATGTGGCGTACAAGGGCGGATGGCACTGTGATGTAATAATGCCGGTCGAGCCGGAAATATGACCGCAGCGGTCGTCCGGAACGGTTGTGTAAAAACTACACAAATGTAAAGGCGCATTTTTATACACACTGCCGAAATTGATTTTCTCACAATATATTGGGCGCTTCTTTATTGACAAACACAATATATTGTGTTATACTGTTAAGGCGCGCGGCAGCCGCCGCAATGACGGCAGGGGCGCTGCGCATGACTTCAGAAAGGAAACCAAAAAAATGTACCGTGTACTAAAAAGAGACGGAAAGACCGTTGATTTCGATCTTTCAAAGATAAGCACCGCGATAACACTTGCATTTGACGCCTGCGAGCGTCAGTATAATCCTAGTATAATTGATTTCATTGCCCTTAAGGTAACAGCAGCCTTCGAGCCGAAGGTGAAAAACGATCTTGTGTCGGTAGAGGACATTCAGGACAGCGTTGAGTCGGTCCTGGCTCAGGCTGGCTACGAGGATGTTGCAAAGGCGTACATCCTTTACCGCCGTCAGCGCGAAAAGCTCCGCAATATGAAGTCAACCATGCTTGACTACAAAAAGCTCGTTGACTCCTACGTAAAGGCTACAGACTGGCGCGTCAAGGAGAACTCGACCGTTACCTATTCGGTCGGCGGACTTATCCTTTCAAACTCGGGCGCCATCACAGCAAACTACTGGCTCTCCGAGGTCTATGACAACGAGATCGCCGAGGCGCACACAAAGGCGGATCTGCATCTGCACGATCTTTCAATGCTCACCGGCTACTGCGCCGGCTGGTCGCTGCGCCAGCTTATCGAAGAGGGACTCGGCGGTATTCCCGGCAAGATCACCTCGGCTCCCGCAAAGCATCTTTCAACGCTCTGCAACCAAATGGTCAATTTTCTCGGTATCATGC
>CAUABN010000224.1:0-3234 GCA_958427275.1 uncultured Anaerotruncus sp. | reverse complement strand
TGCCGGTGTACGCCGCGCATTTTGCCGGATAGCTGTGCGGTCTGTGGTGCATATCACGCCCGGATGTAAAACCGAACTGGAGCACGCGGATACCGGAAAAGCCGCATTTTTCGATAAGCACACGCGCCTTTGCGGTATCATCGCCGAGGTCCTCGGCGATGATGAGCTTATCGCCCGCGATATCCTTGATCTTTTTTGCAAACTCAAGTCCGGGACCGCGCCGCCACCTGCCGTCGCGCGCGGTATCCGCGTTCCCCGGTATCGCAAAGTATGATTCCACCGCGCGGAAATGGTCGATCCTTATCCCATCAAACATGGAAAGCATGAATGTCAGCCTGTCGCGCCAGAAGGACCAGCCGTCAGCCTTCATATGCTTCCAGTCATATAACGGATTGCCCCAGAGCTGTCCGTCCGCAGAGAAATAATCCGGCGGAACGCCCGCGACCCATTCCGGTCTGCCGTCACGGTCAAGCAGAAACTGACTGCGGCTCCCCCATACGTCGCTGCTGTCAAGGGCTACGTAAAAAGGAATATCTCCGATCACGCTGATGCCTTTTGAATTTGCATACGCTCTGACCTTCGCCCATTCGGTGAAAAATTCGTACTGGATGAACCGCCACGCAAACAGAACGCAGTCGTCAAAGCCGTCATTCGTCCATTCCTGCCACGCGCTGCCGCCGTTAGCGGTGCGTTTTGCCATGAAAAGACAGAATTCGGCTACCCTCGGGTTCTTCGACATAAAAGCGTCCACGGCGGCTACCGTATCTGCATCCTGCGCGGCGCGCACCGCCGCACGAAACAAAAGCGGCAGTCTTTCCGCTCCGAGACGTTCGAACTCACAGGCATACGGGCTTTTCTCTTCAGCCTCCGCCAGTTCATCAGTGGTCAGAAGTCCGCGCCTGTGCAGCTCTTCAAGGTCAATGAAATACGGATTGCCCGAGAAGGTAGACATTGAGCTGTACGGAGAGGCGTATATGTCCGGAACGCAGAATGGCAGCACCTGCCACAGTGAGAAACCGCACGCGGCGGCTTTATCTATAAATTCGGTCGCACCCCTGCCAAAATCGCCGCAGCCGTATTTGCCCGGCAATGACGAGACGTGAAGCAGTACTCCTGAACTGCGATGCATATATAAAAACCAACCTTTCAGCCGTGAATGACACGGTTTTTTTTATTAATTATAGCATCGCAGGAGGTCAAAGTCAATAAAACGGAAAAGGATATTTATCCCACCGGCATCCTCTGTATTTGTGCAGTCGCTCACGCGACTGCCGGAATTTTAGAAAAAACCGCAAACAAGGCGGCTGTAAATACGCTCATCGGTAATATTTTTCTTTTATCCGCACCGACGCCGTGTGTGTTGACTTTTTAGAATATTAATGCTATAATATAATGGGTAGGAAGGCTGGTGAACGCATGGAAATGAAAAATATTTTCCCGGGGATACGCGGCAACGACGCTCTGCGCACACGGTTGGCGCGGGACATACTCTCCGGCGCGGGACTGGCACACGCCTACATCATCGAAGGCAAGCACGGGAGCGGGAGGCACACGCTTGCAGTGAATATCGCCGCGGCGCTTTCCTGCGAGAAGCGCGGCTCCGGTACGGTCCTGCCGTGCGGCGAATGCGCCGCATGCCGCAAGATCTATGCGGGTATATCGCCGGATGTGATAACCGTCTCACGCGAGGACGGCAAAGCGAGCATAGGCATAGACACCGTGCGCGCACTGAGGACCGATGTTCACATCCTGCCCAATGAGCTTGACTACAAAATATACATTATAGAGGATGCCGACACGATGACGGTACAGGCGCAGAACGCGCTTCTGCTCACCCTGGAGGAGCCTCCGTCATATCTTGTTTTTCTGCTGATAGCCGAAAATTCGCGCAACATGCTTGAGACAGTGCGTTCACGTGCGCCGTCACTGCGTATGCAGCCTCTCCCGCCTGCCACGGTTGCGGAAATAGCCGCAGAGCGCTCGCCCGAGGCGGCGCGTATACGCGTTGCGGATGCCGCCGCATTTCACGGCGTCATAATGGCTGCCGACGGCTGCGCCGGACGTGCCATCGAGCTGTTTGAAGGCAAGGAAAAGGATGCAGTCGCCGCACGGCGCAGGATCGCAGAGGAATTCTGTCGCGCAGCATCGTCCGGCAGTCATGCCGAAGCGCTGTATTCTCTGCTCTATCCGGTGTCATCCGGAAAAAGAGACGATGCCGCGCTGCTGCTTTACGATCTGTCGCTTGCACTGCGCGACCTTGCACTGAAAAAGAAGTGCGAGGATGTGCCGCTGCGGTTTTTCGCTGATCGCGACACCGCCGAGGAACTTTGCGGCGGATACACGCTCACGCGGCTGATATATCTCTACGACTCGGTGGAAAAGGCGCGCGAGCTGTTATCGCAGAACGCCAACACAAGGCTTACGGTCTTCGGACTGATAAACGCCGCAACGTGCCGGACAAAACCAATGAAGTAATAATTTTTCAAGGAATATAAATATGGACGAGATCAAGGATAAAAAAACGACCGGCGGTGAATCGACCGCCAACTCAGGAGCTTCTGCCAACCGCGAAAGACGCCCGAGAAACGGTCAGAGAGGCCAGAGGCGTCAGCCCGGCGGAAACAATAAAAAAGCCGGCGCACCTGCGGCGGCAGATGCAGCAAGCGAACAGCGCACCGCAGAACAGTCAAAACCGCATCCCGATGCGGCAAAGCAGCGCCGTCCCGACACAGATAAGAAAAATCCCGGCGCCGTGAACGCCGCCGAGAAGAACGACCGCGGCGGCAAACGCCGCGCACCCGGACAGAACCGCTCCGGACGCAAAAACGGAACCAACGAACGCACGCAGAGAACCTTTGACGATCCTGCCTCCGCGCGTTCCGTACCCGGCGTTGATGTTGCGGACAGCTTTGCCGACATTTCGCTTTCCGGATCGAGCCGCCCGGTATCGCTCGTCAGCACCGCTAACGACAAGGATGACAGCTATGTGCCGGGTCCCGACGATTTCCGCATTCCCGATGAGGACATTCTGCCCGAGTGCATTCTGCCGCGTAATGCCACGGCTGAAGAAAATCCATCGAATGAAGGCAAGACCGAGGTTGTGGGGATACGGTTTGAAAATTCGGGAAAGACATATTATTTTGCACCCGGCGCCGATAAATTCGTGCGCGGCGAGCATGCGATAGTCGAAACGGCGCGCGGCGTTGAGTACGGCGAGATAAGCATGGGCAACAC
>CAUABN010000223.1:0-3239 GCA_958427275.1 uncultured Anaerotruncus sp. | reverse complement strand
TCCCCGTTCAAGCGCGCCGATATCCTCATTGCCGAGCAATTCCTTTGGCGCACCGCCGTGCATTTTAAGTGCGCGGACGGTCGCGACAACCACCACCGCATCCGGGACGAGTCCCGCAGTGCGGCATTTGATATCAAAAAACTTCTCGGCGCCGAGGTCTGCGCCGAATCCCGCCTCGGTCACGGCATAATCGCCGAGCCGCATGGCTGCCTCGGTAGCGATAACCGAATTACACCCGTGCGCGATATTGGCAAAGGGTCCGCCGTGAACGAACGCGGGCGTTCCCTCAAGCGTCTGCACAAGATTCGGCTTTATAGCATCACGAAGCAGAGCGGTCATGGCTCCCGTTGCGCCGAGGTCGCCCGCAGTGACCGGCTCGTCATCGTAGGTATAGCCTATCACCATGCGCGAGAGACGCTCGCGCAGATCGGAAAGCGACGAGGCAAGGCAGAAAACCGCCATCACCTCGGAGGCGACGGTTATGTCAAAGCCGTCCTCGCGCGGGACACCGTTTTTGACGCCGCCGAGACCGTCCACCACAAAGCGGAGCTGGCGGTCATTCATATCCACACATCTGCGCCATGTAATGCGGCGCGGATCTATGCCGAGCGCATTGCCGTGATGTATGTGATTGTCGATCATTGCGGCAAGCAGATTGTTTGCCGCGCCGATGGCATGAAAGTCACCGGTGAAATGCAGATTTATATCCTCCATCGGGACCACCTGCGCATACCCGCCGCCCGCGGCGCCGCCCTTTATGCCGAACACGGGTCCGAGCGACGGCTCGCGGAGCGCGGCGACAGCTCTTTTACCTATCCTGCAAAGACCGTCGGCAAGCCCTATCGTGGTGGTGGTCTTGCCCTCTCCGGCAGGCGTGGGATTGATAGCGGTCACAAGCACCAGCTTTCCGTTCCCGCTCAGAGTACTCTCCCATGCCGCGGGAGATATCTTCGCCTTGTACCTTCCGTAAGGCTCGATGTATTCTTCACTTATACCGAGCGAGGCGGCTACCTCGCCTATCGGCTTCATTGCGCAAGCCTGCGCTATCTCTATATCCGTCAGCATCGCGATCACTTCCATTATTAATAATATTACTGATTATATCATACCACAGAGCGTGCAAAATGTCAATATCGGGGCTTTTTTTCGCCGTAACGGGTCCCGATACCGGAGCCGGAGCCGCGCTGTGGTAAAACATATCACCTTATATAAAACTATTTTATGCAAAAATCACAACGCCTATTGACAGGAAGTACTTTTTTATGTATAATTGTATTGTCTTCTAATGCGGGCAAAGTCCGCACAAATAAAAGAAAGAGGTAAACATCATGCGCAAGACACTTTCCCTCGTCATCAGCGTTATTATGGTCGTTTCCCTTCTCTCGGTCGGCGTATTCGCCGCCGAAGGAACTGCCATCAACAATGCAGATGACTTCAAGAACATGGCCGCCGACGGCGTGTACTATCTCGCTGCCGACATCACCGTTGACACGACCTATGAGACTGACTTCGTCGGCACTCTCGATGGCAACGGCAAAACCGTGACCGTATCCGTTCCTATGTTCAAACAGATGAACGGTACTGTCAAAAACCTCACCGTTGTCGGTTCCGTTACCGTCAGCGAGGGCAACGTAGGCGCTGTCGCCAACCAGGCTGCAAACGCAACGTTTGAAAACATCGTAAACAAAGCCAATGTTACCAACACCATGACTGCCGGCGACGCCTGCGTAGGCGGCATCTGCGGTAAGAACAACAACAAGGGCCCCAACAAGTTCATCAGCTGCATCAACGAGGGCGCCATTACCGGTCCGGAAGCCACCGGCGGTATCTGCGGCGAGGCTCAGAACCTTGACGCGACCTTCGAGAACTGCTACAACAAGGGCAATATCACCTCCGTAGACACCGGTTCGGGCGTTGCCGCTGCCGGTATCATCGGTTACAACGGAACAAACGCTATAATCATAAAGAACTGCACCAACGACGGTGACATCACCTCCGCTTTCCGTGCAGGCGGTATCTCCGGCGACGCCAGAAAGTGCGCCACCGTTGAGAACTGCGTAAACAACGGCGCCGTCAAGGGCGGAGACGTTGCGGGCGGTATCGTTGCATACGCCGGCGACAAGAACCTCGAGAGCGGTCTTACGGTAACAAACTGCATCAATAACGGCGACGTGACCGGCACCAACAAGGTCGGCGGTATCGTCGGATATGCATACGGCACCAACGGCAACGCAGACAAGAGCGCTACCGTCAGCGGCTGCATCAATAACGGCACCATTACCATCGATGCATACATGAACAAGGGCGCTCTTGCCGATTCCTTTGCATCCGAATTCATAGCATACACCAACAGCACCTGCACCATAATAAAGAACTGCATCGGCACCGGCGCTATCAACACCACCGGTGACGCCTCCATGACTCACATCGTTATCGTCGGTCTCTCCAACGCAGACGTTACCCAGTACACTGCCGAGAACCTTTACATTGCCGACAACGGCGCTGTGACTCACTTCTCATGGACCGCTAATGCCGATAACGCCGCAAGCGTCATTGAATTCTCCGCTGTTGACGGCAAGGACCTTGAAGGCTCCGCTACCGTTAAGGCTGTCACCCGCGGCACTCTCGGCGCAGACCTCATAGCGAAAGCCAACACCGCCATCGGCGCAGGCACATATGAGATCAAGGACGGCAAGGCTGTGTTTGCAAGCCTCAAGGTCGGTTCCTCTCTCGTGGAAACTCCCGACCCTGTAACTCCCGGCACTGACCCCGTAACTCCTCCCACCACCGAGCCGGATTCTCCCGTGACCGGCGACAACGCTTACATAGTCGTTGTTGCTCTCGCAGTGGTAGCAGTTGTCGGTTCCGCCTGCTTCTTCGCCGGAAAGAAAGTAAACGAATAATAAAAACTGAAATGTAATATCCCCGGGGCTGTCGCATTTTTACGCGGCAGCCCGTATTTTGTGAATCATCCTTATACAAATATGACAAAAAGTCTTGACAAGTGCGCTGTATTTAGGTATAATTATGGTGATCTTCAATCAGGCGGTAGGGTCCATACCGCAAATAAGAAAGAAAGAGGTAAACATCATGCGCAAAACAATTTCCCTTATCATCAGCGTTCTTATGGTCGTTTCCCTTCTCTCGGTCGGCGTATTTGCCGCCGAAGGAACCCCCATCAACAATGCTGAAGACTTCAAGAACATGACCGCCGACGGTACATACTACCTCGCGGCAGA
>CAUABN010000222.1:0-3248 GCA_958427275.1 uncultured Anaerotruncus sp. | reverse complement strand
GTATCCGTCACAAGAAGTCCGAGGCAGGAATCGGAGGTGATATCGTATGTGCCCATGCTCACGGTCTTTCCCGCGCTGCCGATCGCAGTGTATGTCTTGTGGCCCGTAAGAACGCAGCGTCTGACCTCCGAATCGGCTGTGCCGTTGAAGATCAGGAAGCCGAAATACGGCGCGCCGTAGGAGCCTTCGCCCTTTATATACTGCTCAAGCCTGTCAATTACCACATTGGAACGGTATATGCGTATACCGCGGTAGTAATATCCGCTCTCTCTGCTTGCGTTTGCCACGGTAGTAAAGACACCGCCGCGCAGATACAGCTTTTCGGTATCTATCGGACGCGCGACCACCGACGTAACAGCGTCGAAATCCCAAAGGATCGGAGTATCCGGCGAGACGTTCCCGTCCTTGTCAACTCGGATTATATCACGCTGATCGGTACCGTTGTTTTGATTGCTTCCGTAACGGATATACATCTTTTTACCTTTGTTCGTTACGGTAACAATGCAGTCGCCCGGCAGCTTTACGCCTATGTTTTTCTGCCCCGCGGAGAGTCTTTCGATCCCCGTAAGCGTTATAAGCGCGTTTTCGGGCATTACAACAAAGACTTCCTTTGAGCGTTTTTCGACCGCTGTATCATCGAATATAAAGTGCGCGCAGCTCCAGTCGGTATCGGTACGCACGGTCGTAGTGCGCGCCGTTCCGCCGATATAATATGTTGCATCCTCACGTGCAAAAACGGGAAGATGCTCGCTGTTTGCATAATCGTGAGCCGCGGATATCGCCGCGCCGTCATCCGTCTTTCCGTCGCCGACGGCGCCGAAGTCCTCGTACATGACAACGTTGCCGTACTTCTCGGAGAAAACGATGCCGCTTCCAAGCTCATAGGTTCCGCCCTGAGCCACGGACGTCACAGCATCCGCCGCCGCGCGTATACCGCGCGTAAGACCGCCGCGCTCGGTGCCGGTGACAAGTATATTTCCGCCGCTGCACTCAACGGTAAAGCTACCGGCGTCTTTTCCTTCGGCTGCCGTGAGCGACAGAACGATATTATGCTCACCGCTCTTTTCGGTCGTTGCCTCGGGCAGCAGTATGCCGGAGGCGCGGAAGACCTCGCGGCGCAGATTTGCCGCCGCGATACGGCAGATGTCATTGTTTTCCGGTATAACGACACCGTACCCGGCAAGCGAAACGCCATCGGCGGTCATTCCGGAAAACGGAGCTCCGCTGTAACCGTATATCACAAGACCGTCCGGAATATCGAATGCCCCGGACGCGGGTATCATTGCGGCAAAGCGCTCAGCCGCCTCGACTATACCGCTGTCGCCGCCGGACACAACTATTTTGTTTCCCGCAACAGCTATGCAGTAGCCGCCGTCGCCCAGCTCGCTCCAGTCCGGCACGGAAAAGGCCTCCTGCGTGCGCATTGTGTCGCCGACAAGTATTTCGTACTCCGACGGTTCACCGATGTCAAGATCGAATTTATAATCTATGCTGATACCGGCAGCCTCGAAGGCGTTGCCTATGGTCCGCCCCGCCGCAAGCGCAGCGCTGCCGGAATCCACATCTATCGACCGCGTAATGACAAACGAAGTCTTTTTGTCATCGCCGAATATACGCACCTGCTTTACCTCCTCGGTAGTCCCGGCGGGCGCCTCTGTGCTTTCATCGCCGCCGCTATGCGGCGTGCATCCGGCAAAAATACCGATCAAAAGCAAAGCCGAAACAAAAAACGGGATGAGTTTTTTCATATCTGCACCTCTTTTTTATTTTTCTTATGCAACAACAGGGGTTGTCGCGCATAATGCACGGCAACCCCATATCCGGAATTATTCTGTTATCAATACATTCCGCCGCCGGCGTTCATGGCTGCATTTGCAGCGGCAGCCGTCGCGGGATCTTCCTTCTGATTTGCAACTACGCCCTCGGTGGTGAGGATGGTAGCGGCGATGGAAGCGGCGTTCTGAAGAGCGGAGCGGGTGACCTTGGTCGGGTCAACGATGCCTGCGCCGATCATATCAACGTAGGTCTCGTTGTAAGCGTCGAAGCCCCAGCCCGGCTTACGTGCGGACATGATCTTGTTGACAACGACACCGTCATCAAGACCGGCATTGGTAGCGATCTGACGTACAGGCGCTTCAAGAGCCTTAAGAACGATGCGGACACCGGTCTTTTCGTCTCCGTCAACGGTCTTTACGAGCTTCTCGACCTCGGGGATGACGTTCAGATAAGCGGTTCCGCCACCGGGAACGATACCCTCTTCAACAGCGGCACGTGTCGCATTGAGAGCGTCCTCGATGCGGAGCTTCTTTTCCTTCATCTCGACTTCGGTAGCAGCGCCGACCTTGACAACGGCAACACCGCCTGCGAGCTTTGCAAGTCTTTCCTGCAGCTTCTCGCGGTCGAAATCAGAGGTTACATGCTCGATCTCTGCACGGATCTGAGCTACGCGATCCTTGATAGCCGCGCTGTCGCCCGAGCCGTCAACGATAATGGTGTTTTCCTTATTGACCTTGACCTGGCGGGCGTGACCAAGCTGCTGCATAGTCGTATCCTTGAGTTCAAGTCCGAGTTCGCTCGAAATGACCTCGCCGCCCGTGAGGATAGCGATGTCGCGGAGCATTTCTTTTCTCTTCTCACCGAAGGAAGGAGCCTTGACGGCAACTACGGTGAAGGTACCACGCAGCTTGTTCAGCACGATAGTGGTAAGAGCTTCGCCGTCAACATCCTCGGCGATGATAAGGAGCTTCTTGCCGCCCTGAACGATCTGCTCAAGCACGGGAAGAATATCCTGAACAGAGGAGATCTTCTTGTCTGTGATGAGAATGTAGCAGTCGTCAAGAATAGCCTCCATCTTCTCGCCGTCGGTAGCCATGTAGGGAGAGAGATATCCGCGGTCGAACTGCATACCTTCAACGACCTCGGAGTAGGTCTCGGAGGTCTTGGACTCCTCAACGGTGATAACACCGTCGGAAGTGACCTTTTCCATTGCGTTGGCAATGAGTGTGCCTATGACTTCGTCGCCGGCGGAAACAGTGCCGACGCGGGCGATATCATCGGAACCGTTGACCTTCTTTGCGCTTGCCTTGAGGCATTCAACAGCGCGGTCGACAGCCTTTTTCATACCCTTGCGCAGAACCATGGGGTTCGCACCTGCGGTAACGTTCTTCATGCCCTCGTGGATCATTGCCTGGGCAAGCAGAGTTGCGGTCGTTGTACCATCGCCCGCAGCGTCGTTGGTCTTTGTGGCA
>CAUABN010000221.1:0-3275 GCA_958427275.1 uncultured Anaerotruncus sp. | reverse complement strand
ATATCCGCTACGGGCGGTTCCGGGCTTTCCGACTGCGGCGTTGACGAGGGATCGGTCCCCGGAGCGTCAGCCGTGGTGAGGGCGGGAGGATCGTTCCGTCTGACACTGCACGCCGGAAGCACGGCGGAGACGAGCATCAGTGCCGCGAGGATGGCGGCAGTGAGAATCAGGTTCCTTTTTTTCATGTCATTTATTCCTTTCGGTGGTGTTTATTCGGTCCTGTCGGCTATGTCGGCAAAGCGGAAGTCGATAACGCGCGCAAGCTCTGCGGCGGTCGTTTCGACCTGTATCCCGATCTTTCCGCCGCTGAAGAAGATGCGCTCATGGTCTTTTGCGCTTGAATCTATCACGGTGGGGAAGAACTTTTTCATTCCCACGGGCGAGCAGCCGCCGTGAATGTATCCGGTCAGCGGCAGAAGCTCCTTTGACTTTATCATGGCAATGCTTTTTTCGCCCACAGCGGCGGCTGCCTTTTTAAGATCAAGCTCTCCGCACACGGGGACAAGAAACACATAGTGTGCGCCGGTCTTGCCGACCGTTACCAGTGTTTTGAAGACAGCTGCGGGGTCTTCTCCGAGCGCTGCAACGATCTCCTCGCCGCTCACTGCGCCGGAATCCACATAGTTGTGGACCTCAAAGCTCACTTTTTTCTGTTCCAG
Source organism: uncultured Anaerotruncus sp. (assembly GCA_958427275.1). GTDB lineage: Bacteria > Bacillota > Clostridia > Oscillospirales > CAG-272 > CAG-390. Next base: position 2,616 of record CAUABN010000221.1, on the reverse strand, counting down.
GATGCGCATCGCGTTGGTTTTTTCGGTGTCCTTTTTCAACGCTCACACCTCGCTTTCATTTATATTTATCCAATTTTATTATACCACAAAATTGTGTATAAGAAAAGGGGCGGCGCTGAAAAATCGGATAGATTTTTCAGCGCCGCTTTTTGTATATAGCTTATACTTTATACTTCGCCGTATTTTCTTCTGCGCGGCAGGGCACGGACGAGCACTGCTGCGGAGGCGAGCGCCAGAGCGGAAAGAGCGAAGATCCTTATGCCTGCGCCGTCGCCGGTCGGGGGAGCGGTAACGGGGTGTGTACGGCTGTACTCGTTAAGGTCAAGCTCGTAAAGCGCGAGCTTCAGATAGTCGCAGTCGTCGATGCGCCAGCCGTCGGCGGTTTTTATAAGAATGATATCAACGTCAAAGTCGGAGGAGGAATTATAGTTGAACAGCGTTGCGGTAAACACCGCGCGGTCGCCCGAAAGTCTGAAATTGCGTGCGTCGTCTATATCTGTCGGTTTGAAATCTGTCTGTTTGAAAACGGGCTGATAGCTGCATCGCGCCTTGTATGTCACGCCGTCCTTTACGTAAAATACAGGGTGAGTTTTGCCGTTGTTCGCGCAGAACCGGCAGTTGCCAAGCATTCGGTCGAGGGTCCCGGAAACAAAATATTTTCCGGCTTTCTCGCGGCATTCATCCACTGTCATATAGCCGTCGGACGAAGAAAGCGGATCGTATGTCATCACACTTCCGTCGGGAAGCTCGATCTCGAGCTTATCCGATGCGAGAGTCGAGTAGTAGGATGACGCATACTGAAGATGATAAAAGAAACCGGCTGCCTCTTTTACGAAGGTAACTGCTTTTTCAAAAGTGATCCCCGTATCGATGTCGTTATCAAGCGGGAGTGCGGGATCTGTCATATGCTCGTTGGCATATGCAAAGCGATCGATCTTGCTCATGGCGAGCTTTGTGTAATCGCAGTCGCCAATGCGCCAGCCGTTCGGAGTTTTGACAAAGGTGATGCTTGTTGTAAAATAGGGACCCCGTGCGGCACCGCCGGCAACATAAAGAACAACATCCATAGTGGCAGTGGTGCCGTCACAGCGGAAATTGCGCGCGTAATAGATATCTCCGGGGTTATATTGTGATTGCCAGCCGCCGATGTATTTGTACGTAACGCCCTCATACACGTAAAAGAGAGGGCATTTTTTGACGCCTTGCTCATACGGATAACTGTCGGGGTGAAGCTCGGCAAGACAGTATGTCACGCTTCCTTCGGCGATCTCATCGGTGAAATATTGCTTTGTCATTTCAAGGGCTTCTTCGGCATTGCTGTACGGCATGTTTTTCCTGTCGTACGGTATCTTGCCGAACATAAGCTCGACACCCTCAATGTTGAAATACTTTGTTTCATCGGTAAGACTACCGTTGAACTGGAGCCATGAATAAAACGATCCGCCGCGGCGCACAAGGTCGCACGCCTCGGTATATGTAAATTTGTCGGTGTCGTGTGAGACTTTGGGCGCGGGATGGGTCGTGCTGTATTCCTCCCATAAAAGCTCGCCGCAAATGAGACGTATGAGGTCGCCTTCTTCGCTTATGCGCCAGCCGTCACTGCCGCGTTTGAGAACGATCTCAAGCGCAAAGTCGCGGTCGGGGTCTTCAGTGTAACGCGGCATCGACATTGCCGCATTGACCGTGGCGCGGTCACCGTTGATTTTAAGATCGTATACGTTCCACACACTGCTGTTCGGAATATTTGAGTCCCAGGTACGGGCTTTGTACCATAGTCCGTCTTTTTCGTAAAATACAGGGTGATCGATGCCGCGAAGACGGCATTCGTAGCAAAAGCCTGTCACCTTGTCGGTGATCCCGGTATCAAAGTAGCGCTCCATCTCTTTTTTAAAGTCGTTAGGGGTGGTGTAGCCGTCCTTGTCGAGCTGATAATATGTCATATCTTTTTTCCCGAACGAAACTTTTATTTCGTTCCCGATATGCGGCATAAAATAGAGAGATCTGAAGAAGCCCTCGCACGCATAGTAATGGTAGAACTGCCACCCGTCGCGTACGATATCTGCCGCCTCGTCAAGCGTCAGCTCTCCCGCGGAGGCTGAAACTGTGACGGAGAGGGGTGATGCCGCCAGAAGCAACGCGGCGAGGATGAGAAGAACGGAAACGGTTTTTTTCATATTGTTAGCCTCCTTGGTATTGTATCAACATTGTATCATGTATTACGCAGAAAATCAATGTGCGGTATAAATTTTTGGCAATATGCACATTTTGGAAAGTCTCGTTTGTACAATGTAAATAAAACGGGGGGGGTAAAAAACTCAAATTGAGTTTTTTACCCCCGACGGCATTGGTCTCGGCGGCTGAACACCGCCGTTTTGCCGCCAAGAAAAACTGAAAAAAGCAAAGACACGGGTCGGCAAAACCGACCAAGCACGCATCAAAAATGCCGGTATCCCGACCGGCATTTTTGAGTGTCCGTTAAAAACATCGAGTTTTTAACAGACACGATTAATCATGTTTTGAACACCGCCTTACAGCCGTTTTGAGGCTTATGCCATGCTCTCGGGCAGCTTTTTACCGCCCACGAGATGAAAATGCAGGTGCTTTACCGACTGGCAA
>CAUABN010000220.1:0-3283 GCA_958427275.1 uncultured Anaerotruncus sp. | reverse complement strand
CATATAGCAAAGCATATCGTACTTGCCGGTCTCAACATGCTCGCACCCCTCTGCAACAGCCGCAACGAGCAGTGAAAGCCCACGGAAGAATTCATTCTTTTTGCGGTATGTAAGCACAAAGCCTTCCCCGCTCTTGCGGAGCGAAAGCTCATCGCCGGTCTTTACTTCGACCGGAACTCCGCGGGATGTAAACCGCAGTCCGAGCGCGGGGGCAAGCTCCGCAGCGGCTTCAAACAGCTTTTTATCGGTACATCTGAGATCTACGTTTTTTGACATGTCGTTACTCCTTTAGGTGTGCCTGACGGCTTATTTTCTTTATTTGTTCTTTTCGGAGAGCTTGCGGAAGAGGTCGGCGTAAATGGGGTCGCGGCGTATTTTGCACACATAAACATACGGCTCGCGCGCGGCATCGAACGCATAGCGGCAATCCGACGTCACATACGGACGGGGCAGAACGACCATCGCAAGCGCTTCCGGTTGGGTTATACACGCTATCGCGGTGACGTCCCATATCACCTTTGACCAGCCGTACGGATTCTTGGTATATGACGCCGTAATGTCGCAAAGATAGTCGCAAAGCTCGTTTTTACCGCGCAGATAATACTCGACTTCCGGTATCGTCGTAATGAATGAACTGCACACTCCGTCGCAGGGGATCTGCAGGAGCGGAATGCCCGAGTCAAACACCACCTCAGCGGCGGGAATATCCTGACGCAGGTTGAATTCCTTTGTATCCGGGCAGGTGAGTGCGTGTCCGCCAAGCCAGATGAGCGCAGCACGCTCGCATATCGCAGGCTCCTTGATTATCGCCGATGCAACATTGGTTATCGCTCCTATGGCAACTATCCAAACCGTTTCATCACTGTTCATAACGGTGCGGATTATGTTGTCACACGCCGGTGATGAAACATACTCGCTCTTTGAAGGCAGAAAGCGATCTGAGCCGCGGTATACGGGAATATCCTTTGCCTTTTCCGGGTCGGTGAGAGCGGTTATGCGGAATATCTCATTGTAGCTCTTCTCCATGCCGTCCCCTGCCGAGGTCGAGCGCTTGTTGAGGAAGGGCGCTGCGTTTATCGACAGTATCTCTACACGGTCGGGCGAGAGCATTGAATATGCAATGGCATACTGGTCGTCCACCTCGTTATAAGCGTCGGTGTCAAGTATGATCTTCTTTTTCTTTCCGTTTTTAAGCTCTGAAATAAGCTCTTGCGGGGTCATTTTCATGTTCGGAGTCTCCTCGGTCATTTTTCTTTGTAATAGAGCATGCAGTGGCAGTAGCCCTCAAAATCAGGATCGGCTATCTGGCGGCGAAATTCAGAGCACATGCATTTTGTGTCCGGAGTACGCTCGCGCACGCAGGGGCAGTAGCCTCCCGTGCGGCGCAGACCTTCCTTCACCGCTTCCACTACTTCCTTGTTTTCGTTGTAGCGTATTTTCATATCATTCCCCAACGGCATCGGATATGAATTTCAGCACCGTCTGTTTGTCCATATACCTGCTCTCGACGGCAAGGACCTTGCCGTCCTTTATAACGGCAAGCGTGGGAATAAACTTTATTGAAAATTTTTCGGCGAGAGCAGGCTCGTCGTCAACGTTGACCTTGCACACCTTGATCTCGGGGTGCTCGGCGGCGATTTCCGAAATTATCGGAGCTATCATACGGCACGGACCGCACCATGTCGCCCAAAAATCTATCAGCACCACACCGTCAGCGTGAGTCACTGTCTCATCGTACATATCGGCAGTAAGTGTTATCTCCATTTTGTTTTTACCTTTCTTTTTCGATCCGCGGACGGCACACGCCCGCAAGTTTATTATACAACAAAAAAACGCCCGGTGCAATATAAATTGAAAAATAATTATTTTTCATCGACGTCATCTGCGCCTATCAGAATATTATCAGCCAGAATTTCCGGTTTATGCTTCATACTGTCGGCATCTCCGAGCGTGCGTATCACCCGGCACGGCACGCCGGCGGCAAAGCTGCCGGCGGGGATATCGCGTGTCACAACGCTCCCGGCGCCTATCACGCAGTTATCTCCTATCGTTACGCCCGGGCAGACCGTGACCGAAGCCCCGAACCAGCAGTTGTTGCCGATATGCACCGGCTTTGCCCAGCAAAGTCGGCGGCGCTCGCCCCCGGCTGTCATTATGGCAAGCCTTTCATCCGCAAGCATCGGATGCAGCGGCGTTACTATCGTCGTATTGGGTCCGAAATCGCAGTGATCGCCTATCGTCACCTCGGCATCATCCTGTATCGTCAGATTGAAATTACCGAAGAAATACTTCCCTATTTTTGTGTGCTTGCCGTAGTGGAAGGCTATCGGTCCCTGGATAAACCCGCCCTCTCCGAATTCGCCGAGCATCTCGGCAAGTATCGCGGCGCGTTTTTCGGTCTCTTCCTCATATGTATTGTTGTAATCGACATTCAGGTCATGCGTCCTGCGCTTTATTGCCTTAAGCTCCGGGTCGCCCGGGAAAAACATTATCCCCGCGCGGATCTTTTCTTCTTCCTTCATTTTATATCAAGCTCTCCTTTATCGGATAAAATGGATTCGATGTCGTACTCACCGTCAAAAAGATGGTACGGAAAGCCACAGCGGCGGCAAAGCTCAAGCGTCCGGGCATTTCCGCGTATCAACGCTTCCGGATCAATACCGCCCGACTTTCTTTTTTCAATGATATTTTCAAAGCCGCAGATGTCCGCAGTGTGCTCTCTTATATATTTCTCACTCATCACAAGACAGACGCGGCGGATATTTTCAATATATCCGAGGTCGAAGTCCTCCGCGCAGTCAAGCGGGATATAACACCCTTCCACCGTAAGATCCTGCCCGTTCTCCACCGCTGTTCTTACTATCTCCCGTGCGATACGCCAGAGATACGGCGTCAGCTCCGCGTCATTCTCCGGCGTCAGCCGCGTCATGCCGCTGCGGATAAGCCCCATCTTGAGATGATCGAGCGAAAGATAAGGATAGCCGTATTTTTCAAGTATCATCTGTGCCAGCCGGGTCTTTCCGGTATGTGTCTCTCCAGCCATAAGAATGACCATATCATCACCCCGCTATATTGTATCACTAAAGCCGGACAAAATCAACATATTTGCACCGGGTTGATTTTTTATATCCGATGTGATATAATTTAAGCAGTAAAAAGCACAGAGGTTCGGTATGGAATGCGATAAACTGACACATCTTGCGGCGGAACTTCAGAGCCTTGCGCAAGCCGGGCTTTACTACGGACGGGACATATACGACCGCGAGCGCTATACGCGCATACG
>CAUABN010000219.1:0-3284 GCA_958427275.1 uncultured Anaerotruncus sp. | reverse complement strand
CACTCATTTCACCATCGGGGTATGAAGCTACAAATTTGCAGAAACGTCACCCGAGATCAAAAAACATGTTCAGATGTAACTAAGGACGTGTAGTAGATATAAAACAGCACTCATTTCACCCTCGGGGTATGAAGATACGAATCCGCACAAACGTCACCCGAGTTCAAAGCAAACGCATGCCGGCGGTGGAGGTCACGGGGAGGGAGAAAACGATGGTGCGCGCATCGGTGTCTGTTCCCGCCTTGGACATTATCGACTGCATAATGGCGTTTTTCTGATTGGTCTTTACAACGATGAAGATTATCTCCTTTTCCTCGGCTATCGAAACGCCGAGGAACTTTTCGGCACGCTCGGTTCCGGTGCCTTTGGCGTGGATCACAGTGCCGCCCGAGGCGTTCGCCTCACGCGCGGCATCCATGACCGTGTCAGTGTATCCCTGATTTGTTATCGCTATAAGAAGCTCGTAGTTTGTGTTTTTCAACTCGCTTTCCTCTCCCTTTTCAAATTTCTGCCCGTCGGTAAGAAATCCGAGCGCTTTTTTTCCGCCTATGCTTGAAAGCGGAATGATAAAGGCAATGCCAATGCCGGGTATGTCGATCTTCAGCTCACCCTCAAGCCGTGAGCGGGTAGCCTTCCAGATCTCGTGCGTCACAACGGAAAACATAACCGTTTTCTGCGACCGCGCCAGACCGAAATAATCAAGCACCTCGCTGACAGCGGTGCCGCTGCCGAGCGCGGTAAAGGATACGCCTATCCCATCGGATTCGTACAGCGCCATAAACTGCCGTGCCATGTTGCGGTCCGTTATCGTTACCATAAGATAAAGATTGCTCATTTTGTCATCCTCCCGCATCAAAGCTCAATAATGGCGTCATCGGGCAACTCGGGCAGACCACCCGTAACGGGCGCCTGTGCCGAAGCGGCACGCTTCTTTTTGATCTGATATGTAAGACCGAGTATCTGAATGGTGATAAGAGGCGTCATCGCGACCATTGCTACGACCCCGAAGGCGTCGGCAACTACGTTGCCGCCTACGGCAAGACACGCACCCTGCGCAAAGGGCAGGAGGAAGGTGGCCGTCATGGGACCGGAAGCAACTCCGCCCGAGTCAAACGCAATGGCGGTAAATATGCGCGGCACAAGGAAGGAAAGCCCTATCGCAATGGCGTAGCCGGGTATGACGAACCAGAGGATGGATATTCCGGTCAGTACGCGCACAAGCGCCAGACCTATCGACGCAGCCACACCGAGCGAAAGACATGCGCCCATGGCGGACGAGGAGATAGCGCCGTCGGTTATTTCCTCGACCTGCTTGTTGAGAACGTATACGGCAGGCTCAGCGCGGACGATAAAGTAGCCGATCACCATTCCCATGGGAATGATTATCCAGTTGTAGGGGAGCGACGCCATCGTCTGCCCGAGGTAGGAGCCGGCAGGCATAAATCCGACGTTCGCACCGGTAAGAAAGAGGACAAGCCCCACATAGGTGTAGACCAGACCTACGATTATTTTGTAAAGCCCGCGGCGCGGAAGACGCAGGGCGACCACCTGGAATATTCCGAAGAAAATGATTATGGGGAGCAGAGCCAGCGCTATCTCACCCATGTAGGTGGGGAGGGAATGCAGGAAAAGACGCGCAAGATCGGTGGAGGTGTCGATCACGGGGAGAGCCGATGCATCGAATCTGCCCTCGGCGGGAAAGATCAGCCCGAGCGTCATTACGGCAAGGATCGGACCGACCGAGCAGAGCGCGATAAGACCGAACGAGTCGTCCCCCGCACGGCTGTCGCTTCGGATGGAGGATACGCCCACACCCATTGCCATGATGAAGGGGACCGTCATCGGTCCGGTGGTAACGCCGCCGGAGTCAAAAGCCACGGCAAGAAAGTCGCGCGGCACAAAGGCGGCAAGTGCGAATACCAGTATGTAAGAGATTATCAGCATCAGCCGGAGCGAAATACCGAAAAACATACGCAGGAGCGCCGCAACGAGGAAAAGCCCCACACCGGCGGCGACAGCAAGTATCAGTACCGCGTTGGGGATGGAGGGCACCTGACCGGCAAGCACCTGAAGATCCGGCTCGGATATGGTTATAATGAAACCCATGAGAAAGCCGACGACAATGACGAGCGCAAGACTGCGCTTTTTTGTTATGGCAGCGCCCACGCGCTCACCCATTGGAGTCATTGAAAGATCGGCTCCGAGAGTGAAAAACATGATACCCGCTATTATCAGCACTGCGCCGGCAAGGAAGCAGAGCAGGATCCCCGGCTCGATGGGAGCCACGGTGAAGCAGAGCAACAGTACGATGCAGATTATCGGCAGTACCGCAGTAAGCGCTTCGTGTAATTTTTCTGAGAGTTTTTTTCCGGTTTTACTGAGCAAATGCGATTCCTTTCCGCCCTTCCCGCGCGGGAGGGACCTGTACATTCTTTCCTACATATTTATAAATATATTATACCATATTCGGAAAATCAACATGTTTCTATAAAGATAATAAACGGTAAACATAATTTTGCGGTAATGCGACTTGCAAATGTGCGTGCGATATGATATAATATGCGGTGGAAAGGAAGTATTATGTCGAACATCAATTCAACTTCTTCGGCGGCGGCAGTAAAAAAACGGCACGCCGGTAAAAAGCTCGAGCTGGACATGACCACCGGCAGCATAGCTAAAAACCTGATCACATTTGCATTCCCGCTCCTTGTGGGCAACCTCTTTCAGCAGCTTTATAATATGGTGGACACGTGGGTCATCGGTCAGACCGGCATCGCGGGCGACTACGCCGCGGTGGGCAGCATAGGTCCTATCATAAACATACTTATCGGATTTTTCTCCGGACTTGCGAGCGGAGCCGGCGTGGTGATATCACGTCATTTCGGCGCGCGTGACGAGTCCGGCGTGCGCCGCGCGGTACATACATCTATGGTGATGACGCTCGTGCTTGCCGCTGCTTTTACTGTTCTCGGGGTTATACTTGCGCCGGAAATGCTCGACCTTATGCTCGATAACGAGCGCGAGGGCTTTGACGAAATGTACGGTGCGGGAGAGACGTATCTGAGCATTTATTTTGCGGGCGTCGCGGGGCTTATGCTGTACAATATGGGCGCGGGCATACTGCGCGCAGTCGGAGATTCGCAAAGACCGCTTTATTTTCTTATCGTCTGCGCGGTCACAAATACCGTGCTTGACGTTGTGTTCGTTTTCTGCTTCAATATGGGAGTTGCCGGAGTGGCGCTTGCCACGGTCATCTCGCAGTGCCTTTCGGCGGTGCTTACGCT
>CAUABN010000218.1:0-3289 GCA_958427275.1 uncultured Anaerotruncus sp. | reverse complement strand
CTTCAAAGTCCGCACGGTCGTAAAGTCACTTTACGTCGATAAGCACGCGGCGACCGTTGCCGTAAAGCTTATCTATATCGGCGAAGCCGAGAGCGGCAAACTCATCATGCGCTAAGGCGACTATCACCGCATCCATATTGCGTATCTCGCTCATGTCGGTAAATCTGACGCCGTAAAGGCGCTCAGCCTCGTCATCGTCCGCCTGCGGGTCGGCGATCGTGGGTTCTATGCCGTACTCACGCAATTCGTTCACTATGTCAAAAACCTTTGAGTTGCGCGTATCGTGGCAGTTTTCCTTGAATGTGAATCCGAGTATTGCAACACGAGCGTTTTTGACCGGTTTTTCCGCTTTTATCAGGCTTTTTACCGTGTTTTCACCGATATATTTTCCCATGCCGTCGTTTATGCGTCTGCCTGCCAGAATGACCTGACTGTGATATCCGAGCATATCCGCGCGGTAGGTGAGATAGTACGGATCAACGCCTATGCAGTGACCGCCCACAAGTCCGGGGTAGAACTTAAGGAAGTTCCATTTTGTTCTCGCCGCTTCAAGCACCGACTTTGTGTCGATGCCCATTTTGTTGAAGATGATGGAAAGCTCATTCATAAACGCGATGTTGATGTCGCGCTGGCTGTTTTCGATGACCTTTGCCGCCTCGGCTACCATAATGTTGGCGGCGCGGTGAACGCCCGCCTCCACCACCAGCTCGTATACGCGCGCGACCTCATCAAGCGTTTCTTCATCCATGCCGGAGACGATCTTTCTGATATTTTCAAGCCTGTGAACCTTGTCGCCGGGATTTATGCGCTCGGGAGAGTAGCCGACCTTGAAATCAACGCCGCACTTAAGACCGGATTCGGCTTCAAGGATAGGCACGCAGACCTCCTCGGTAACGCCTGGGTAAACGGTGGATTCAAAAACGACTATGCTTCCCGGCATAAGATTGCGCCCTACGGTGCGGCTTGCTCCCTCGACCGGAGAAAGATCGGGCGTGTGATCGTCGTGTACCGGCGTTGGAACGGCGACTATGTGAAAGCGCGCCTCGCGCAGGCGCGTTTCATCGGTTGTGAATTCAACCCGGCAGTTTCTTACCGCCTCGTTGCCGACCTCGCCCGTCGGGTCTATGCCGTTTTTGTATGCGTCTATCTTTTTTTGATTTGTGTCAAAGCCTATTACGCGAACCTTCTTTGAAAAAGCGACCGCTATCGGCATTCCGACATATCCGAGACCGGTAAGCGACAGCGCTGCCTCACCTGACAGCAAACGTTCATATAGCGACATGTTTATAATTCCTTTCGATCTCTGCGGCGGCAGATAAGTCTGCCGCCGCATTCAATAATATAGTATCACAATAATTGAAAAAAGTCAATAGATTTTATGCCAAAAGCGCCGCGTCGGCGTGTGAGGCGCCCGGGAACGTATAATTTATCTGAAAAATCAAATAAAAAGGTAGACAAGGACGCCCTAAAATGATATAATAAAATGATGGATTGTCGGTTTTGTCGTTACAGATGCCGCATTGTCTTTTTCGGGCGATGCGCGTGGGTATACATTGCGGCTTGACCCATGGAAGGACGTGCGTGATATGAAACATGTTTTTATACTCAACCCGGCAGCGGGAAAGGGTGATGATATCGCTCCACTTACTCTTAAGCTCGAAAGCGAATGCAAAAGACTGGGTGTCGATTATTTTATATACCTTACTCAGTCTCCCGGCGACGCTACCGAGTTTATTCAGCGTGAGTGCGCCGAGGGCGGGAAATTTCATGGGAAGACATGCCGCTTTTATGCCTGCGGCGGCGACGGAACCATATCAGAGGTGCTTGACGGCGCGGCAAGGGTAGAGGGTGCCGAGGTCGGCGTTATCCCCATAGGTACCGGAAACGATTTTTGCCGCAGCTGTACGCCGCGCGAGCTTTATTTTGATATCGAGGCTCAGATAAAGGGTACGGCTATCCCGATAGACGCGGTGAAGTACAACGGAAAATATTCAGCCAATATGATAAATATCGGCTTTGACTGCGAGGTCGTGCGCGATGTTGCGCGCATAAAACGCAAGTCGTGGGTACCGGGCGGACTGGCATACATATTCGGACTTGTACGCACTCTCGTGCGTAAGCCCGGGGTCTCCTTTACGCTTAGTATTGACGGCGGGAAGCCCGAGCATTACGATCTTTTGCTTTGTGCCATCGCCAACGGACCGTACTGCGGAGGCGGATTTGATGCACTGCCTATGGCGGAGCTTTCTGACGGCAAGGTGAATATCATTAAGGTAAAGAATATTTCCCGTTTTAAATTCATAACGCTGGTCAAAAAATATAAGGACGGAACATTGCCCGAAAGCAAAAAGGGCGAAAAATTTTGTGAGTACGTCAGCTGTCGGCATGCTGTTTTTGAGTTTGATAAAACTCAGGCTGTCTGCGTGGACGGTGAAATACACGAGCTTGACCGTCTTGAAATAGACGTAGAGCCGGGTAAATTCATATTTTCGGCACCTCGCGGGGCGGTCATGGGCAGTGCGCTTGACGGCGCTGCCGCCAAGGCGAGCCGCGTTCCTGCCAACTGAAATAAAAAATGAAGCTGATTGTTTTTTCCGATTCTCACGGCAGAACGGCAATGATGCAGCGGGCTGCCGAGGCACATTTTGATGATCCGGATACCGCAGGGATCGTCCACCTCGGGGACGGATACGAGGACCTTTCGTTTATCGATACGAGAGGATTGCCTGTCTGGCGTGTGCGCGGTAATTTTGAAGATTACATGTATGCGCTGTCCTCGCGGCGCGACGATGTGCCGCGCGAACTGCTTTTCAGCCTCGGTGGATACAATATCCTGATAATGCACGGTCATCGATTCGATGTGAAGAGCGGGTATGAGCGCGCGGCGGCATATGCTGCCGACCGGGAAGCCGATATACTCATGTTCGGTCATACTCATGTGATGACAGAAAAATATCTTCCCGCGGGGACGCCTGTCGGGACACAGCTCGATACGCCTCTCCGACGTCCGCTTTACATTTTCAATCCGGGCACTGCCGGCATGGGCTTTGTTCAGAGCTACGGTATCGTCGATCTGCGCCCGGACGGCGTGGTCATGTCGAATTCCGAGAGCCGGTAGGGAAACGAAAGGGTCTGCCGCGCCATGCGCGGCAGACCCCGAACAGCCGGTCAACCGGTCTTATTATTCGACCGTTACGGGAGCGTCTGTGCTCTCCTCAGCGGCTGTCTCTGCGGCGGCGACCGCAGCGTGGTATGCTTCAAGCACGGCGCCCTCCAGCTTGCTTCTGAA
>CAUABN010000217.1:0-3299 GCA_958427275.1 uncultured Anaerotruncus sp. | reverse complement strand
GAGGAGGGTGCGACATACGCCGCAAAGATCGAAAAGGCGGACTGCCGGGTCGATTTCACCCGTCCCGCCGCCGTGATACATGACCTTATACGCGGCTGTTCTCCCGCGCCGCTGGCATGGACGCATACGCCGGACGGAAAACTGCTTAAGATCACAGCCTCGCGCGTGGCTGACGGCGGTACGCCGGCAGGCGAGGCGGGGACGGTCGTGGCTCTTGACGCGCACGGCGAGGGCGGTATAACCGTCGCCTGCGGCGAGGGTGCGATCGTACTGACACGCATAGTGCCCGAGGGCAAGGGAAAAATGAGTGCCGCGGAGTTCATACGCGGCAGAAAGATCAGCATCGGAGCAAGACTTGTCTGATTTTCTTCTGAAAGGGAAAAAACAATGCCGTTTTATTTTGATCCGACATATATTCTGATAATCATCGCTTACGTCATAACGCTGTGGGCGCAGATAAAGGTCAAAAGCGCGTATGCGAAGTATTCAAAGATCAGCAACCGTGCGGGGCTTACCGGCACGGACGCGGCTTATGCCGTGCTTCGCTCCGGCGGGGTGACGAACGTGCCCGTCAAGGCGATAGCGGGCGAGCTGACCGACCATTACGACCCGCGTGATAACACGATAAGCCTTTCGTCCGGCGTGATAAGCACGCCGAGCATCGCCGCCGTGGGCGTTGCCGCTCACGAGGCGGGACACGCCCTGCAATATGCCGAGGGATATGCGCCGATAAAGCTCAGAATGGCGATAGTCCCCGTCTGTAATATCGCCTCGCAGCTCGCATGGCCGATATTCTTTGTCGGTCTCATGCTCAACGCATACGGAGACGGCGGCAGCTTCCTTATGAGACTGGGGATATTCGCATTTTCGTTCGCGGTTCTTTTTCAGGCTGTAACGCTCCCGGTGGAGCTTAACGCGAGCCGCCGCGCACTGCGTGCGCTGCGCGCCGACGGAAGATATACCGAGGAGGAGCTGGCGGGCGCCAAAAAGGTGCTCACCGCCGCCGCGCTGACATATCTTGCGGCGCTTGCGGGATCGATCCTTCAGCTTATCAGGCTCATGCTCATCGCCGGCTCGCGCAGTAACCGCAACAGTCGTGACTGAGAATGGCTATGGACAAAAAAACGAAGCACGTCCGGCGCACGGAGAAGACCGATGGCAGTAAGGCGACCGCACGGCATGCCGCGCTGTCATTGCTTTGCCGTATAGACGACGGCGGATACAGCAATATCCTTATTGATTCCATGCTCCGCGACGGAACGCTTGCGGGCGACGAGGGCGCGCTTGCCGCATACCTCGTGCGCGGCGTTACCGAAAGGCGGATAACGCTTGACTATATCATAGCGCGGCTCGCATCTCGCCCGCTTGCAAAAATAGATGTAAAAACAAAAAATATTCTGCGGCTCGGGCTTTTCCAGCTGGCGTTTTCCGACCGGATACCTCCCCACGCGGCGGTGTGCGAGACGGTGGCGCTCGCTCCGCACGATGCGCGCGGGTTCGTCAACGCCGTGCTGCGCACATATCAGCGCACGGTGGAGAAGGGGGAATTTCCCTTTCCGGAAAAGCGCGGTAAGGGGATAAAGTATCTCTCGGTGCGTTATTCGGTCTGTGAAGCTCTCTGCCGAGAGCTTATTGCGGCTTACGGGACCGCGCGCACCGAAAAAATGCTCGGCGCGTTTCTTGAGCAGCCTCCGCTGACTCTCCGCGTGAACACCGCGCGGTGTACGCGTGACGAGCTGTGCCGCGGGCTTGAGAAGAGCGGATTTGAGGCGTCGCCCACAGCCGCGTCGCCGTGGGGCGTGCGCGTTACGGGCGCGGGACTTCCCACGTGCCTCACGGGAGACGTTCCCACCGCGTTCGCGGAGGATGAGGCTGCACAGCTTGCCGTGTGGGTGCTTGGGGCTATGCCGGGCGAGCGTGTGCTTGACGCCTGCGCCGCACCGGGCACGAAAAGCATTTCCGCCGCCCTTGAGATGGAGGGGCGCGGCGAGATCGTTGCCTGCGAACTGCACGAAAGCCGCGTGGGACTCATCGTCAAAAGCGCCGCCCGCCAAGGGATCGGCATCATACACGCCGTCTGCCGCGACTCAACGCAGCCGCCGGACGGGGAAAAATTCGACCGTGTGCTCTGCGATGTTCCCTGCTCGGGCTACGGCGCTGTCCGCCGCAAGCCGGAGATAAGATACCGCGCGCCGGAGGAGTCAGCCGACCTGCCCGCATTGCAGGGTGCGATACTTGCCGCATCGGCAGAGGCGCTGAAGCCCGGCGGCGTGCTGGTCTATTCCACCTGTACGATACTGCCGCGCGAGAATGAGGAGGTCGTGAGAGCGTTTCTTGCGGAGCATCCGGACTTCCGCACACAGCCGTTTACGCTTCCCGACGGTACGGGTGCGCCGGACGGTATGCTGACGCTCACGCCGGATATGCCTCTCGGCACCGACGGCTTCTTTATATGTAAAATGGTCCGGACGGCGTAAGACCGAAGGCAGAAAAACAAATAAAAATAAATTTTTTTAAGGAACCGATATGGCGCTTGGCGAAGAAAAAACTACCGATATAATAAAAAGAGATCTTCTCTCATATGATTATGATGAGCTTGAAGCGCTGATCGTTTCGATGGGCGAGCCGAAGTACCGCGCGGGTCAGATATTCACTCAGCTTGCGCGCGGCAAGGCGCCGGAAGCCATGCCGGGTGTTCCCAAGGCTCTGGCGGCGCGGCTGTGCGAGGCGGCTCCCTATCATCTGCCGCATATCGAGCGCCGGCAGGTGTCGGCGGTGGACGGGACCGAAAAGTTTCTTTTCGGGCTTGCCGACGGCGCGTGCGTCGAAACGGTGCTCATGCGCTACCACCACGGCAACACCGTATGCGTTTCATCGCAGGTCGGCTGCCGTATGGGCTGTGCCTTCTGCGCCTCCACCATAGGCGGGAGGGTACGGAACCTCACCGCGGGCGAGATACTCGGGCAGGTCATTGCCGTGGGCGCGGCAAGCGGCGAGCGCGTGGGGAACATTGTTATGATGGGTATCGGCGAGCCGCTCGACAACTACGAAAATGTCACGCGCTTTTTGCATCTTGTCAACGACCGGCGCGGTCTTGATATCGGCTACCGCCACATCTCGCTTTCCACCTGCGGTCTTGCGGACGGCATACGCCGTCTCGCGAGCGAGGAGCTGCCGATAACGCTGTCTATCTCTCTTCATGCGCCGGATGACGAAACGCGGTCGGCGATAATGCCTGTCAACAGGCGCTACCCGATAGCGGAGCTTATGGCGGCGTGCCGCTGCTACTACCGCACTAC
>CAUABN010000216.1:0-3300 GCA_958427275.1 uncultured Anaerotruncus sp. | reverse complement strand
AATTCCCCGTTGGCTGGATATCATTACAATAACTTTGACCAAGACGCCGCAGGCGGCTTGGTGAGGCGGGGTAACTGAACTTCGAAATCTTATAAAACTAAATTCCCCGCCGGTTTTTCTTGATTTCTTCCCTTCGGTATGCTATAATATTAAATAATGTAGAAAACATACGCTGCACATGCGGGAAAGGCGCAAACGAATGAAAAAACAAATGGTCTTCATCATGACCGACACTCAGCGCTGGGACATGGTGAATTGCTACCGTCAGACCGGGCTTTCCACCCCTGCGATCGACGCGCTTGCCGCGTCGGGCGTAAGATACGAGCGCGCGTACACCACACAGCCGGTATGCGGTCCTGCACGCGCCGGACTTTTTACCGGCGTTTACCCCTCCTCCTGCGGCTCGTGGGCAAACTGCATGCCTCTCGGCGACAATGTTCACACCATCGGCCAGCGCCTGCACGACAGCGGCTTCCACACCGCCTACATCGGCAAATGGCATCTTGACGGAAGCGACTATTTCGGCAACGGCATATGCCCCGACGGCTGGGATCCCGACTACTGGTACGACATGCGCCGCTATCTTGCGGAACTGGGCAGCGACCACGACCGTATAAAATCCCGTCTTTCGCAGACCATGGACTACGAAAGCGTTGACCCCGAATTTACATACGGCTGGCGCGTGATGACCCGCGCGCTCGACTTTATGGAAAAGCACCGCGACGACGATTATTTTCTCGTCGTCTCCTTTGACGAGCCTCACGGACCCTTCCTTTGCCCCGAACCCTACGCCTCGATGTACCGCGACTACGAATTCCCCAAGTCACCCGCTGTTTACGACACGCTTGAGGGCAAGCCGATACACCAGAAGGTATGGGCGGCGCAGAAGCCCCACCCCGACCGCGAGAAATTCAAGATCAAAAACAAATACTATTTCGGCTGCAACTCCTACGCCGACAGTCTTATAGGCAAGGTCGTTGACGCCGCGCCCTCCGACGCCGCCATTATGTACACCTCCGACCACGGCGATCTTCTCGGCAGTCACTGTCTCTTTGCCAAGGGTCCCGCCGCATATGACGATGTGGCGCGCATCCACTTTATCATGCGCATGCCCGGCGGACTTTCCGGCGCTGTCTACGACCGTCAGCCCGTTTCCCACATCAACGTCTGCCCCACCATCATGGAATATTTCGGTCTTCCCATCCCCGCGCAGTTTGAGGGCGGCAGCATTCTCGGCACCGCTTACGACACAAACGCTCCCGCCGACGATTCCTTCCTCATCGAATTCGGCAGATTTGAGGTTGACCACGACAATTACGGCGGACTTCAGCTCATGCGCTGCCTTGTCAAGGGCAAAATGAAGCTGGTCATCAACCTTTTGTCGGACGACGAGCTTTACGACACCGAGGCAGATCCCTACGAGTGCCGCAACCTCATAAACGACGAGGCATACGCCGCCGTGCGCAACGAAATGCACGAGGAACTTATCCGGAAAATGAATGTCAACCGCGACCCCTTCCGCGCATATTATTGGGAAACGCGTCCGTGGCGGCTTGACGGCAGAACACCATCCTGGATGTACACGGGCTGGACCCGCCAGCGCGAAAACGAGGAATACGAGCCGCGTCAGCTCGACTACGAGACCGGTCTTGTAATGACCAACGCTCAGCGTCCCAAGGTCAGCTCGGTCGGATATCCTTCCTTTTCGCACCTTGACGAGCTGATAAGCTGGATCAAAAAAGACGCTGTAAAATAACAAAAAACATATTCTTCCCCAGCGATCGGAGGTCGCAAGCCGCCGATCCGCCGTTTTTACGGCGTTTGGTTCCACAAAAATACAAAAAACACGAGGAGGTCACGGAAATGCAAGGCTTATCATTTACGAAGGATCCGAAAATACTGCTGCGCAAGCTGACCGTAACGGCTGTATGCACGGCGTTTGCCGTCGTGCTGAAGTGCTTTACGAATCTTGCGCTCAACATTCCGGGGCTTGGGATAAAAATAGGGCTTGGCGGGATATTCAACTTCTTCCCCGCCGCGCTGTGCGGTCCCATCTGGGGCGGCGCGGCAAGCGCGCTGACCGATCTTATCGGTCATTTTCTGGCGCCGGACGGCGCCTACATACCGTGGCTGACGTTAACGGCGTTTGCCGGCGGCTGCACTATCGGATTTTTATGGCGTGCGGCAAGCCGGCGCGCCTCGTGCCCTCTGCGCATAGCGCTCCTCTCGATTTTTTCCGTTATCTTATTTTTCGGCGTTGCCACCGGAACGGCTCTCATGCGCGACGGTGTGACCGGCGGCTTTTTTGTCACCCGCGCCGAGCTTCCCTCACGCGCCGAGCTTGACGCCATGCCTCTCTCCTCGCTTTCGCGCTTCACGGTCGGTCTTTCACGCTACTCAAAGGATTCGAAAAATCTAACCCTGACCGAAATTCCGGACGGCGCAGGCGAGCTTCCCGCCGCTGTCTCGGTAAACGGCGAAGAGCGCAATGTGACCGCCGTAGCCTCCGGCGCGCTGAAAAACGCGTCCGGGAGTATTTACATCCCTGCCGGCTACAAGACGATACCCGACGATGCGTTCGGCGGCGAAAAAGGCGTCGTCATCATTGGTATCAAGGGCAGTGCAGCCGAAAAATTTGCCTCCTCCGCGGGTTTCGAATTCCGCGAAGCCAACAGTGACTTTTTCGGCGAGCCGCGTGTCATTCCCTCCGCCGACGGTGTTAGTGAGCATATGCAGTTTGAATGTCTCGGTTTCACCTTTGCGCAGTCCGACAACTACCGCAAAAACCTTGCCTCCGGCATCAACACGGTCGTTCTCGGCTGTACTCTCGCCGGTTCCTGTGGGATAATTTTCATTCTCCTCAACATAGCGGTATCGGCATACACCGAAAAAAAGTCGAACGGTGACGGCACGGCGGCGTTTTCCTTTCCCAAGATCGCTCTCTGCACGATTGTTGCGGGGCTTCTTGTGACCACTGTGAACACCTTTATTCTCCGCGTTTTCGTCCCCGCATGGGCGGACCGCGCTCTGCTCGTTCTTCTTGTACCGCGTGTCATTGAAGAGGTCATAGTCCGTCTTGCCCAGGCGTACATCATCTCTCTCCTCTGGACCGCCGTCTCCCGCTCCCCTATTTTCTCTAAACTCGGGTGAAGTTTGTGCAGAGTCTGAACTGCATACCCCGACCGTGAAGTCAGTACAGATTCATATCTACTTCCTGTCCATAGTAACATCAGAACATGAAGCACCTTGTCGGTGGAGTTAGTGCAGATTCATATCTACAAGTCATTATTGTCTTTGGTC
>CAUABN010000215.1:0-3300 GCA_958427275.1 uncultured Anaerotruncus sp. | reverse complement strand
AGTTTGGTGTAGGTAAGCTCCATATCGGTGTAGATATGAACGTTTTCAATGCGGGGAGTTTCGTCGCCCTTGGTGCTGGCAACGAGCATAGCATAGCTGGAGTTGTCCTTTGCATCGAGCAGCTTGTATGCAATGGGAGCATCGGCAGAACCGATGTTGAGGTTCTTTATTGTGCCTGCGGCAAACTGCTGGAACATTGCAATGTCCGCGGTGGGGGATTCAGCCTTGAAGCTGAAGTTTTTGAGGGTAAAGCCTTTGCCGTCAAGATCAACAACAAAGCCGGTACCCGGAACGATAAAGGTGTCGAACACCTTACCGCCGAAGTCAATATCGTTTGCAAGGTAGTAGGACTTGCCCGATTCCATTGCCATGAATTCCTCAGCAGTCTTGATAGCGATGGCGTCGTCGGCAAATGCGGGAACGGCAAGGACCGCAAGCATAAGCACGGCAAGAATTACAGAAATGATCTTTTTCATAGTGCGTTTCTCCTTTTTGTGGCTTTGTACGCAGTGCCGCATTCGCAGCACATGCTCACTTGTAAATATTTTACCACAAATAATGCGACATGTCAAGTATTTTGCGCTAAAAATCGCCGATAATATGAAAATTTCTTTAATGAAGAAGAAAGTGATATACGCCTGCGCCGTGTGATATCCGCTGCGCGGTTGTGAGGGAGATTTTACTTACGCAAAATCTTCATTATTTTATCCTCCGTAGAAACAAAAACAGAGAGCAGATGTGAGTCTGCTCTCATTCCGCCGGGAAGTTCCCCCATGTTCAGATGTAACTAAAGACGGGAAGTAGATATAAATCTGAACTCGTTTCACGGTCGGGGTATGAAGATCAAAATTTGAAGAAACGCCACCCGAGTCCAAAAAAATCAGTCGTGGGAATTGAGAGAAACCAAAATGCGGATGACCGCACAGAGCATTGCACTGATGGCGGCGGTGATTGCAGTGATCTTTATAATGTCAAACACAGAAACGGTGAACTCGGCATCGATCTTGGCTTCGCGTTCCGGCTCGTCGTCGCGGTCGCGGCAGAAGCCGACGGTGTATACGGCGTGATTTTTGATGCACGGCTTGGAAACATCGCGTTTGAAGCGCTTTGCCTTAAGAATGTACGGTACTGTTGCATATTTTTTCATTATGTTTTTCCCCCTTTTTTTATTTGCGGAGTTGAATTTCTGATCCGGAGATCAGCCGAACAGACGGCCAAGCTCACGGTTGGCGGCCTTGCGGGCGTTCTTTACGGCAGTTGCAAGAGAACCGCCGCCGGTGAGCGCACTGCGCGCCGCACCGTAGGTCGCACCGCGAAGCTCATCGGTCGCGCCGGAGTAAATATACGCAAAATCAAATTTGCGAACTGCGGAAAGTGTTGCGCGGAGCGTAAGATATGAATTGTTGTCGCGCAGACAGGTCTCAAGAGCCGCATCGGCGTATGCATCGTTGAGCCATCCGCCGGAGGCGGCGTCAAACGCCGCAAGCGCGGCGCCGTCAAGCTCGGTGCGGCTGCCACCTCCCACGCAGACGATGACAGGCCGGTTCTCACTGCCGAGAGTTGCATATTCGGAGTCGGAGCTGACGCGAGGCAGAGGCAGAATGCCCCATTCCGCCTTTTTGTCGTAAAAACTGCGCATGTCGGAAAGCGTGCCGAGATAAAACAGTCCCGAACCGTCGGCAAATGCGGCGCGTCCGCCTTCGTCGGGCGCGGTAAGGAGCGCTGCAAGACGCCCGATGACAGAGCCTGCGGCGTTGAGCTTATCCTCGTCAAAGTTTACCGATGGAACATCGCCAAGCCCGTGCGAAACAAAATCTATTCCCGCAGATGCGCAGATAACGTCGGCGGCAAAGGCGATTGTCTCGCTGTCCCCGCAAAGCACGGGGCGCAGCCCATCGGCAGGACCCACCGATGTCACTGCAGTGAAAACATCCTCCCATGTCAGACCCGCGCCGAGGGCGCGGCTGTAAAGCCCGGACGACAACTCGCTACCCGCCAGCGTGCGGTTGAAGTAGAGCGTCCAGAGAGAATCGGGGTCGGAGACCGCATCGCCGCAGTAGAACCAGCATGACGAGGCGGCAATACCGGCGCCCTCGGGCTTTCCGGCATCGGTCTCGGCAGTGAAGAAGGGGAGCTTGCGCAGATCCTGCGCAATGCCCGCGTTGAAGTAGAGCGCGGCGGTGCTTGCCGGGATAACGGCAAGATCGGCATAATAGCTGCCCGATTTTGCGGCATTTACAAATGCGGAAAGCAATTCGCCGTCGTCCATACGCGCCACGGTAAGCGAAATATCGTATTTTTTGCACGCCGATTCGGTGCGCCGGGTGCGCGCGGCGTTGAGAGTGTCGTCCTCCTCCGGCTCGATGACCGCGGAGGTGGCTGTGGAATTTGCAATTATAAGGTCGCGCACCGAGAGCCTGACCTCCGGGAGCGCGGCAAGCCGCGCTTTGGCTTCATCCTGCCGGTCCGGGAAGACGACGGTCTCGGGCGGATCGGTAACTGCCGCGGTATCGGAGGTTCCCGGCGCGGCTGTCGTGCCGGGTGCGGCTGTGGTGCCGTCCTCGGGATATGTTATTGTGATGAATCCGCATCCCGCAAGCATTGCAAGCATCGCCGCCGCGACGGCAAGAACTGCCGCGGAACGCAGAACCGTTACGGTCGTTTTTTTCTTCATTTTAATTATATTCCGGCATGTGCGGTCATGATCTTGTGACTGTTACTATAAAGCCGTCGTAGTTGTTGCCGGAAACGGTGTAGGGCAGATTCATTGGGACGGGAACCGAGGTGGTGGCTTCGTCTCCCGTGGCGGCGGGAACATAGTATATCTCGTAGGTCACGCCGTTGTCACCGTTGAGGATGTAGTGCGTTCCGTCATAACGATGACGTGTGGCAAGCACGGTGAGATATTCCTCAAGAGCAAGGTCGTTGCGCATCATCGCAAGCGCGTGAGGATAACCCACGTAGCGGTAATGCTCGGCATAGTGACCCGACTTGGTTATGCTCGCCTTTGATTCGGGATAGCGCCTTACAAAGCCGTATTTGTAACAGTTTGTGTTTATCCAGTTGTAGATCTGCACGCAGGAGGGGTCATCCGACTGCGAAATGTAGGGGTAGTAATGGTTATTGTTGATAATAAGCCACGCCCGCATATCAATGGCAAGTCCGGTGTGATGCTCGCTGCAACCCTCGGGATCCTCCGACGCGGGTTTGGCGTCGTGCAGCGTATTCTGCTCTTCGCTCGAACGGTAGCCACTACGCTCCGGGAAATAAATATCCTGATTCTGCGTAGCGGTGTAAAAA
>CAUABN010000214.1:0-3311 GCA_958427275.1 uncultured Anaerotruncus sp. | reverse complement strand
CCAGGGACTGCGCATAGTCGGTCAGGTGCTGATACCGGGCATGATAGGTCCGGCCATAGGCGCCGCGGTGCTGCGCGGAGCCGAAAAGGTGGTGGGCGACGACGGCACGGCGTCCTTCGTGCCGAATCGCAATATATTCCTGGCGGCGCTTGTCGCCGCAGTGCTGATACTCCCGCTAATAGCATGGGTCTCGGCGCTCGTGAAGAAAGGCTCTGCCGCGGAGGTGAAGGAAAATGGAGAAGCATGAATTTGCCGAGCTGTGGACCGACGCAGGTCTTGCGCTGCGCGACAGCGGTGAAGAACCGTGGCAGGAGTACCCGCGCCCGTCCATGCGGCGCGAGTCGTATCTTTGCCTTAACGGGGAGTGGGAATTTGCCGCAGCCGACGCGTCACGCGAGCCGGCGGTGTTCGACCGCCGCATAACGGTGCCGTTCCCGCCCGAGTCGCGCCTTTCCGGGATAGCTACCGTCTTTCCCGACGGCACCGGGCTTTGGTACCGCAGGCGCTTCGCGCTGCCGGAGGGCTTTTGCCGCGGGCGCGTCATCCTTCATTTCGGCGCGGCGGATCAGACCGCGCGCGTATGGCTGAACGGCAAGCCGCTCGGCTCGCATGAGGGCGGATATTCGCATTTTTCGTTTGACGTGACCGATGCGTTGACGGCGGGGGAGAATCTTCTCACCGTTTGCGTTACCGATGAGCTGGACAGTCATATATTGCCGTACGGTAAGCAGAAGCACAAGCGCGGCGGCATGTGGTACACGCCGGTCTCGGGCATATGGCAGACGGTGTGGGCGGAAAGCGTTCCGGCGGAATACATAAAGGATATTCTTTTTGAAACGCGCGGAGACCGTGTTTTTGCGCGTATCGACGGCGCTACGGCGGGGGAAATACGTGTTTTTACACCCGATGGGGAATTTTCGGTCCCGTTTTCGGACGGCAGGGCGGAATTCACGCTTGCCTCGCCGCGCCGCTGGTCACCGGAGGACCCGTATCTTTACCGTGCCGAGGTAACGGCGGGAGAGGATAAGATCCGGACATATTTTGCTGTCCGCTCGCTTGAGATAAAAACGGTCGGCGGCTTCCCGCGGCTCTGCCTCAACGGCAAGGAATACTTTTTCTGCGGCGTGCTCGATCAGGGCTATTACCCCGACGGCATATTCACGCCCGCCTCGCCCTCGCTTTTTGAGGACGACATAACGGCGATGAAGGCGCTCGGCTTCAACACCCTGCGCAAGCATATAAAGGTGGAGCCGGAGCTGTTTTATTACGCCTGCGACCGCCTCGGCATGGTGGTGTTTCAGGATATGGTCAACAACGGGCACTACTCGTTTTTGCGTGACACCGCACTGCCGACCGTGGGTATAAAGGGGCTTTCCGACCGCAGGATGCACCGCGACAGGCGCACGCGCGAAGCGTTCATGCGCGGCATGGAGGAGACCGTCGGCGCCGTGCGGCGGCATACGTCCGTCTGTCTCTATACGATATTCAACGAAGGGTGGGGGCAGTTCTGCGGGGACGACGCCTGCCGCCGCCTGCGCGCGCTGGACGACACGCGGTTCATCGACACGGCGTCCGGGTGGTTCCGGTGCCGCGAGAGCGATGTCGAGAGCCTGCACGTCTACTTCAAGCCGGTAAAAATGCCGAAGAGCAAACGCCCTATCGTGCTTTCCGAGTTCGGCGGGTATTCGTACAAGCTGCCGGGGCACGCTTTCAATGCCGAAAAGACCTACGGATACCGCTTTTTTGACGATCCGGAAAAATTCGAGGCGGCGCTCAGGCGGCTGTTTGACGATGAGATACTGCCGGCGCGCGGACGCGGGCTATCGGCTGCGATATACACGCAGATCTCGGATGTCGAGGACGAAACGAACGGCCTGCTGACATACGACAGAAAGCCGAAAATAAAACACGGAAAAATTCTGAAATGACCCCGTGTGTGCATTTCGGGGGTAACGTTTTTTGCTTTCATTTTACGCTTTTCCGCAAAAAAACAGCAAGAAAGTATTGACAAGCGGGGGTGCGGTATGGTATAATTAAAACTACGCATCGGATCGCTCCGCCGTCTGAGATTTCAGCGCAGAAAAACGGACGTGACGGGGCGGACATCATAAAATCGGAGGACACATAAATGACAGTTTTTGAAATCGTTATGGGCATTGTTCTTCTGGTCATGGCTCTCTTTCTTGTTGCCGCCGTTCTTTTGCAGTCCGGCAGTGACAAGCGGCTTTCCGGCGCTATCGCCGGCGGAGCCGACACCTTCCTCGGCAAGGAAAGAGGAAGCCGTCTTGACAAGCTGCTCAACGTTCTTACACCTATCGTTGCCGGAGTTTTTGCACTTGTGGTAATGGTTATGTACATCATCGTTTCCTGAGCTGTCGGGATATCTGACGGAAAAACTTTTTCAGCAGCAAAACGGCGGTGTTCAGCCGCCGAGACCAATGTCGTCGGAGATGTAAAAAACTCAAATTGAGTTTTTTACATCCCCCTTTTTTGGTTTGTACATAAATAGCCGTTGAAACGGACACTAATGTCAGGTATAATTATTGTAATTAAATGTAGCAAAGGAACACGACAGTCATGAAGATAAAAAATAAGCGCTGCCTGCGACCCGTTTCTCTGGCACTGGCACTCTGCATGGGTCTGCCATGCCTTGCCGCGTGCGGCGGCGTCGGCGGCGGTACGGACGCGCCGGACACCACGGTTCCCGAGCCTGCCGATACGCGCGGCGTGATAATCGCCGACGGCAAGGCAAACTATCATCTGCGTGCCGACAGACTGGTAAAGACAGCCTCCTCGGGCGAGATCGATATGATGAACGATCTGTTTTTCTCCCTCACCGGAGCGAGACTTGAATATTCCGACACCGCGGAGCCGTATATCGAGCTGAAATTTGACGGCGACCGCCGTGATTATTCGGTCGATTTTGACCCCGAAAGCGGAAATATAACGCTTACCGGAGGACTTGACGAAGCCCTGCGCCGGGCGATATACTCCTTCTGCGCTTCGGCTTGCAGCGGCATTGCGGGAGACAGCTCCACCATCACGGTGGACGAGACCGTGGATATGTCGTTCGACCACGAGAAGGACGCCACCGACAACTCATCCATGCTTTCGTACATCCCCACCGACAAGGTTAAGCTCGTCCCTGGCAACGCCTCGGGCAGCATCATGACGCCCGAATGGGTGGAGTCCCTTGTTATGGTCGAACTGAGACCGGACACCGCGTCGATAGGCGGCACGCTTGAAAAATCGCGCGCGCTCATCGACTTTTATGCGAATATCGGAGTGAACGGCATATGGCTCGTGCCTAT
>CAUABN010000213.1:0-3357 GCA_958427275.1 uncultured Anaerotruncus sp. | reverse complement strand
GTCCGGCGGCGCGGTGCTGAAAATAATCACTATGGAGATCGCAAGGATCGCCATCTGAAGAAAAACAATACAAGAGCATTACGGAGGCTCGACAATGAAAAATAAAATTTACCCGCGCCCGCATGATAAGCAGACAGTCTATCTGAAGGATGTTGTCACGGGTCCGAATATCGAGGTCGGAGACTATACGATATACAACGATTTCGTCAACGATCCGCGCGATTTTGAAAAAAACAATGTGCTGTACCATTACCCGGTCAACGGCGACAGGCTCATAATCGGAAAATTCTGCTCTGTCGCCTGCGGCGCAAGGTTTATGTTCACAAGCGGAAATCATTCGATGCGGTCGCTTTCGAACTACACCTTTCCCATTTTCTTTGACGAATGGGAGCTTGATGCGAAAAATATCCGCGAAGCATGGGACAACAAGGGCGATATCGTCATAGGTAACGACGTCTGGATCGGCTATGAGGCTGTCATCATGTCGGGTGTGAGGATAGGCGACGGTGCGGTCATCGGCACGCGCGCCGTGGTGACAAAGGATGTGCCGCCGTATACCATCGTGGGCGGCGTTCCGGCAAAGCCGATACGCCGCCGGTTCGACGACGCGACGGTCGAGCGGCTGGAGGCTCTGCGCTGGTGGGACTGGGATCACGAAAAGATCAGGCGCAGCATCCCCGCCATCCGGTCTGGTGACATCGCGGCACTGGAGCGTGCGGAATGAAGCCGACGGTTATCGACCCGCAAACGACCACCCGCGCCGGGGCGTATGAGCTTTGGGTGAGTGCGCCGAATCCGATGGTGACGTTCTTCAAAACGTTGAATGTCACGCCGCTGGTCCGATTCAGCCGGAAGCGCGGATATAAGTTCAATATGCTTCTCTGCCGGTGCATCGGCAGAGCGGCAAGCGGGATCAAAGAGTTTTATCTGCTTCCCGTGGGGCGGGAGCTTTGGCAATATGACAGCATTGCGGTGAAGACCATCGTAAAGAACAAAACGGGGGCGGTCAGCTCCTGTGATGTGCCGTTTTCGCCGGACCTTGCACAGTTCAACGCCGACTATATGCGCCTGACGCGCAGGGTCGCGGAAAGCTGCGAAGATCATGACCTGACCGACTGCATGGTCATTGGCACCTCTGCCATAGTCGATACGGAAATTGACGGGGCTGTAGGCATGAACAGAGGCATTTTCAACAATCCGTTTATCATATGGGGCAAATATCATAAGGGGTTTTGGAGAACGACGCTGAAGCTCTCGTTCCGGTTCCAGCACACGCAGATGGACGGCGCTCACGCCGGGAGGTTTTTGGAACGGTTACAGGCTGAGGTAGGGATGGGTGTTCCGTACAATCACGAAAAGGATCAAGGCTTTGAGCCTTCCGATACAGGAGTGCGGAAATGAACGAACTCAGGGCAAGAGTCATTGCGCAGGAAAAAGGACTTTATAAGATCAGCGACGGAACGGAAGTCAGAACGGCAGTCGTCAGCGGCAAATACAGGTACGGAGTGAAAACGGTCTCCGACTATCCCGCCGTAGGGGATTATGTTATTGCCGAATGGCATGAGGGCGACGGCAATGCGGTGATAACCGGGCTGTTTCCGCGAAGGAGCTGTTTTATCCGAAAGGCGGCGGGAACGGGAAACAGGGAGCAGGTCGTTGCAACCAATATCGACACTGTGTTCATTTGTATGTCGCTCAACAAAAATTTCAATATACGGAGGCTGGAGCGGTATCTTTCTATCGCTTACGACAGCGGGGCAACGCCTGTGGCGGTCCTCACAAAGACGGATCTTTGCTCCGATGTGGGGGAGAGGATAGCCGAGGTGCAGAATGCCGCGCCGGGGGTGGATGTTCTGGCTGTCTCGTCGCTTGACGAAGACACGGGCGCGGTAATGCGGTATATCCTGCCCGGCAGGACAGTGGCGTTTATCGGTTCCTCCGGCGTTGGAAAATCCACGCTGACAAACCGGCTCACGGGAACGGACAGCATCGCCACGCGCGAGACCGGAAACGATGACAAGGGACGGCATACTACCACACACCGCGAGCTTATCGCGCTCCCGAACGGCGCGTTTGTTATCGACACGCCCGGTATGCGCGAGCTTGGCATGTGGGACAGCGGCGGCGGAATCGATACGGCGTTTGCCGATATCGAGGCGCTTGCCCGCGCGTGCAGGTATTCCGATTGCACGCACAACGGCGAGCCGGGATGTGCCATAAGAAAGGCTCTGGAGGAGGGAACGCTGGACCGCGCACGGTGGAACTCATACCTGAAGCTGAAGACAGAAAACGAGTATGCGGCAGACAGCACAGGGTATCTGGAGGCAAAACGGGCAAAGTTTAAGGATATCGCCAGGATCAATAAGGCAAACAGAAAGGCGGGACATTGACGGGGCGTTCCTGCCTGATATACAGCACCCGGCTGCCGCGTTTACGCGGCAGACGGGTGCTGTATTATAATGTATTGAAGAAAAGCGCGGTGGTTATTCCGGCTGCGCGCCGTCCGCGCCGCTTTTTGTTACCTTGCCCCAGATGACAGCCGATACCGCCGAAAGCAGAACGCCCGCTGCCGACACCGCTATCCACACGCCGACGGTCACGCCCCAGCCGTAGCTTTCCTTTATCCCGGCGGCGCCGTAGGTCGAGATTGCCGCGCCGATGTAGACAGCCGAATTTATCACGCCCGACACGGTGGAAACATGCCCGAAGCGCTTTATGCGGCGCGGCACATATGCCGTCAGCATCATATTTGCACCGTGCATCACCGCCGCGAGCAGTGATATGCACAGCGCGGCAAGCAGCATGCTTCTTCCGATCACAAAATAAAGCAGGACCGCAAAAACCGTCGAAACGGCAAAGATAACGGTGCAGAAGGTCAGCTCGTTACGGAAAAAACGGCGGAAAATGACGGTTGCCAGCACAACGGCAACGCAGCTGAACAGCGCCAAAAAAACCGATATAAGTATCGATTCGCCCGCCGAATTGCCGAATATCTCTTTTATAAAGGTCGGCGTCCAGGTCTCCACGCCGTCGCGGAGCATACCCACCGCCACAACGTCCGCCAGTATCAGCGCAAGCGTCAGCATAACGGTGCGGGGGAAGCGTCCGTCCTTTTCTGTCCCCACCGGTGCCGGCTCGTCTGCGGCGTCCGTGCCGGACGAGCCGATAAAGTCACGCCGGCAACTGTAAATGAACCACGCGGCGGCGCATACGAGCACGACTGTCGCACCAACGCGGAACACCGCCTGCCAGCCGCTTATGGCGAGCACTGCCGGAATGTATAAATATGCAAAAACCGTTTACAGCGAAGCGCTCAGGCTGACCAGAATATATGCCGTTCAGTAGCGCTCGCCGGAA
>CAUABN010000212.1:0-3357 GCA_958427275.1 uncultured Anaerotruncus sp. | reverse complement strand
GTTGAAAAACAAAAACGGATGTGATCTTTGGAATTTGTAATGACATCAAAAATCGAACTTGAAAATGTAACATACATTTACGGCAAGGACACTCCGTTTGAGGTCCGTGCGCTTGACTCGGTAAATCTCAGCATATATGCCGGGATGATAACCGGGATAATCGGGCACACCGGCTCCGGAAAATCAACTCTGGTGCGGCTTTTCAACGGGCTTGAAAAGCCGGAGAGCGGAAGAGTCCTGCTTGACGGTGCGGACATATGGGAGAAGCCGCGTGAGATAGGCAAGGTGCGTTTTCGCGTGGGTCTTGTTATGCAGTACCCGGAATATCAGCTGTTTGAGGAGACCGTGGCGGCAGATATCGCCTTCGGACCGCGCAACATGGGGCTTGACGGGGATGAAATAACCCGCCGGGTCAAGGAATATGCCGCGCTCACGGGTGTGAGCGAAGCCGATTTGGAAAAGTCCCCGTTTGATCTTTCAGGCGGTCAGAAGCGCCGCTCGGCGATCGCCGGAGTTATGGCGATGGAGCCGTAGGTCCTCGTGCTTGACGAGCCTGCGGAAGGACTCGAACCCGAAGGCAAACGACTGATCCTCGGCGCGGTGCGTGAGTACGCCGGACGGCGCGGAGCGACTGTGATAATCGTATCGCACAGCATGGAGGATATGGCGGAGCTTTGCGACCGTGTGGTCGTGGTCGCCAACGGTAAGATACTTTGCAACGGTACGCGTGACGAGGTTTTCGGCGCATCGGAACTGCTCATTGATTCCGGGCTTGATATTCCGGAGCTGACGCGCGTGTCGCTCATGCTTGCCGAACGCGGATATAAAACCGAGAAGACCGTATATACGCTGGCTGATGCAACCACGGAAATACTTAAATTATACGACCGGAGACAGACGCAATGAAGAATATCGCTCTCGGGCAGTATTATCCGTCCGGCTCGGTGATACACCGTCTTGACGGACGGATCAAAATAATACTGTCGCTTGCTTATATAATCTGCACCTTCCTTTGCCGCAGTGCCGCCTCGTTTGTTTTTCTTTTTGTCGGTACGCTGTGTCTTACGGCGATCTCTAAGATACCTTTCCGCATCATCATGCGCTCGGTGCGCGGCATCATTTTCATATTGATTTTTACTTTTGCGATAAATATGTTTTTCACGAAGGGCGAAGGGGAGCCGCTGTTTGAATGGCGCTTTATCGTTCTTTACCGCGAGGGTATCTGGACTGCGGGCTTTACCGCTCTCCGTATACTTGCGCTTATAATCGGAAGCAGTATTTTCATGTCATATACGACAACTCCGATAGAGCTTACGGACTCTCTTGAGAGTCTGCTCTCACCGCTTAAAAAGATACATCTGCCCGTGCATGAGTTTTCAATGATGATGTCTATCGCGCTTAGATTTATCCCCACTCTTGCCGAGGAAACAGACCGTATAATGTCTGCGCAGAAGGCTCGTGGAGCCGATTTTACCAACGGAAGTCTCATAAAGCGCGTCAAGATGTTGATGCCGGTGCTTATCCCGCTGTTTGCCTCCGCGCTTCGCCGTGCCGACGAGCTGGCGACTGCAATGGAATGCCGCTGCTATCACGGCGGCGACGGGCGTACACGCATGAATATACCGCATATCCGCAAAGCCGATATTGCGGCGCTGATAGCGATGCTTGCGTTCTGTGTGGCTCTTGTGCTTCTCAACGGGCTGAAATACGGCTATGTAATGAAATGATATGAAAACGCTCATAAAAATCAGATATGACGGTACCGGTTTCTCCGGATATCAGGTCCAGGCGGGACGCCGTACCGTGCAGGGCGAACTGTGCCGTGCTGCAAGTGAGCTTTTCGGGCACGAATGCAACGTTACGGGGTGCAGCCGCACCGATGCTGGCGTACACGCCGAGTGCTTTTGCGCGGCGCTGAGCGACCGGGGAGGTGCCGGGCTGACGGCAAACATTCCCGCCGCAAGGATACCGGAAGCCATGAATGCCCATTTGCCGTCGGATATCTCGGTGTTCGACGCCGCCTGTGTTGATGATGATTTTCATCCGCGCTATTCGGTAAAACAGAAAACATATATTTACCGGATCATAAATTTACCCTACAGAGATCCTTTTTACGAAAACCGCGCGTGGTTTATACCCGGCGTCGTATTTGATGACAACTCCGTGCGGGAAATGGACCTTGCGGCGGCTCAGCTTGTGGGAAGGCATGACTTTTCGTCATTCATGGCTGCGGGATCGAAGATCACCGACCCTGTGAGGACTGTCACGGAGGCGCGAGTAACGCTTTGCGGTGATACTGTGATTCTTGAGATATCCGCTGATGGGTTCCTTTATAACATGGTCAGGATAATCGCGGGAACTCTTGTCGGTGTCGGACGCGGAAGGATCACTGCATGTGAGATCCCCGAAATAATCGCCGCACATGACCGCTCGCGGGCGGGCGTTACCGCGCCTCCGCACGGTTTGTATCTGCATGATGTGAAGTATTGAATAAAAAAGGAGGTTACCGGGATGAAATGGAGAACACGCTTCAGACGTCTTTCTGCGTCCGAAAAGCACGAGGTCATTGACGACATATTCGGCGGTGAGACTGCGTATAATAAATTTTACGATGCGGTCGCTGTTTTTTACCGTGTAGCCGAATTTGTTTTTCTTGCAGCGGCATTGCTGTTCGGCGTGATATACATCGCATCCAATGCGGATAATATCCGCTATGCCCAGATAGAATATCTTGTCCAGAATTTCAGCTACATTCTTGAGCAGAATACCGAAAAGCGCACGTATATGACATACGAACGTGACGGCGACATAAACACCGCCGTTCTGCACGGCGGGCTTGCGGTTTACGGTGACGCCGGAATATCGGTCTATTCTGCGACCGGTGTAAAAACGGCGCAGTTCAAACACGGAATGAAAGCCCCTGTGGCGGTAGGCTCGGACAGATATCTCCTTGTCTACGGTCACGGTGGTGAAAAATACAGGCTTTACAGTTCATTTTCGCAAATGCACGAGGGAAGCACCGAGCACGCGATCTATTCGGCGTGTATGAGCAAAAACGGTGCATATGCACTCGTGACCGACAGTGATGACGGTTCTTTGCAGGTCCTTTTGTTCAACAACGGTTTTCGCCTTGTGAACAGATTTATAAAATATGTCAAGGTCGCAGCTGTCGCCCTGAATGAAGAAGGCGACAGGATAGCCATTGTCACCGTTGAAGCGGGCGCGGACGGCGATTTTGTGTCCGAGGTCATGTTTTGCGTCGCCGGTAGTGAAACTGCGGAGTACACGGTCAATGTATCCGGAATGCTGCCGCTTGACGGCGTGTTCAACGGGAACAGCTTTATATTGCTCGGAGAC
>CAUABN010000211.1:0-3369 GCA_958427275.1 uncultured Anaerotruncus sp. | reverse complement strand
TGGTAACTATGCCGCACACCTTTTTGTTCTCGTCACGTACAATGCCGAGATAAATTTTGTGCTGGCGCATAGTGTCAAGCAGATCGTCTATGTTGTCGGTGCAGTTGACAAAATGGGGCTTGAGCATTACCGAACGCAGATTGACGTTTTTGTCGTTTATGTAAGCCTTGAGGAATTTTCTTATCGGCAGAACACCGATAACATTGTCAAGCTCTCCGTCGCATACAAGTATACGCGAGTGGGGAATAGCCTTTATCCTCTTTATCAGCTCACTGTTCGGGAGGTTTACATCCACATACTGGATGTCGTCGCGCATCGTCATAACATCGCGCGCGCAGGTCTCGTCAAAATCGAGAGCGGATTTGAGCATGTCGCTCTGTTCTTCGTTCATGACGCCCTGCTCTTCGGCGGTATCGATTATCTCGTAAAGCTCCTCCTCGGTGATCGACGGAGCCTCCTCATGCTTGAAAAGGCGTGAGAAGAAGGACGAAATAAAGCCGAAGAATTTTGCCATGGGATAAAAGATCTTCATCATGGCGCGCATGGATGCCGCAGTCCAAAGGGCAACGGTATCGGGGCGGTCATTGGCAAAGCTCTTGGGGATCATTTCGCTGAAGAGAAAAACGATGCCTGTGGTGATGAATGTGCAGATAAGCGTTGCCGTTTCCGACATATCATCTCCGAAAATGCGTGTGACATACAGCGTTGAGACCGACGCGGCTGCAATATGAGTTATATTGATGCCTATGAGAAGCGTGGTCAGCGCTCTGTCAAAGTTGTTTGCGACATACATCGCATTTTTTGCTTTGCGGTTGCCGTTTTCGGCAAGATTTTTGATACGGATCTTGTTCATGGCGGAAAATGCGCTTTCGGCACATGCAAAGTAACCGCCGAGAACAACAAAAATTACAAAAATAGCGATCAGCATAAACTGTCACCGTCCATTAAAGTACCATCTCCTTAAAATCGAATTGAGGGATAGTGCCGCTCCGCAACGCGACACTATTATTTTTATTATATAACATTTCCTTTGATTTGTCAATAGTAGACGAGTTTTTTTATGCATCACTTCGGAAAATTATATAAAAATGAATGCAATTACGTGGAGGAGGCGGCAAAAAGTCGAAAACGGTGAGGCTTTTCATTTACAAAACGCGGATTTTGTGATATAATATTTCTCAGTAAACTTCGGGAGGCGCTTTATGAGCGGAAACGACGAAAAAAAGAATATACTTGACGGTATCCGTTCGCCAGCCGACGTGCGTGCGCTTGACGAAGCCGGGCTTGATCGGCTCGCCTCCGAGATACGCGAAAAGCTCGTGACGACTATCATGTCAGACGACGGAGGCGCCGGTACCGGCGGACATCTCGCTTCCAACCTCGGCGTGGTCGAGCTTACGATAGCGCTCCACCGCGTTTTTGACAGTCCTGCCGATCACATAATATGGGATGTCGGACACCAGAGCTATGTCCATAAGCTGCTCACCGGCAGAGCGGACCGCTTTGAAACGCTCAGAACTCCGGGCGGGCTTTCGGGCTTTACAAAGCGCTCCGAGAGCGAGCACGACCCGTTCGGCGCAGGTCACAGCTCCACGTCACTTTCTGCGGCGCTGGGTATGGCGCAGGCGGAGAAGCTGCGCGGAGGCAGCGGTTATACCGTTGCGGTAGTGGGTGACGGCGCTTTTACCGGAGGACTCATACAGGAGGCGCTAAACAACTGCGAAAACACCAAGGGACTGCGGCTCATAATCATCATAAACGAAAACGAAATGTCGATATCACGCAATATCGGCAGCTTCGCAAAGAGCATATCGAAGATCCGTATGCGTCCCAGCTACTTCCGCACCAAGGCGGTGACAAGGCATTTCCTTTCGGCTTTGCCGCTTATCGGTAAGCCGCTGGTCAGAGGCATCACAAGGGTCAAAAAAGTACTCAAGGATACGCTTTACGGCTCGAATTATTTTGAAAATCTCGGGCTGTATTATCTCGGACCGATAGACGGAAACGACCGCAATGCGGTCGAGATGATGCTGCGCGAGGCAAAAAAGTTCGATGAGGGCGTAGTGCTCCATATAAAAACGCAGAAAGGCAAGGGCTATGCACCTGCCGAGCAGAATCCCGGCGGGTATCACTCGGTATCGCCGCGCGGGGCTGCGCCGGGCGGCGGATTTTCGGGCGTATTCGGCGCGGAAGCAGTCAGGGCGGCAACGGGCGACGGCAGGGTATGCGCGATAACCGCGGCAATGAGCAGCGGTACGGGTCTTGATACCTTCCGCAAGATATTTCCCACACGCTTTTTCGATGTCGGCATTGCCGAGGAGCATGCCGTGACCTTTGCTGCGGGCCTTGCTGCGGGGGGAATGAAGCCGGTCGCGGCGATATACTCTACATTTATACAGCGTGCATACGATAACATACTTCACGATGTCGCGCTCCAGGATTTACCGGTGGTGTTTTGCATAGACCGCGCCGGGCTTTCCGTCGGGGATGGCGCAACTCACCACGGCATATTTGACGTATCGTTCCTGTCCTCCATACCCGGAATGACTGTCTACACTCCCGCGACATACGATGCGCTCAGAATGACATTCCGTGCGGCGCTGGCTCTCGGAGAGCCGGTCGCGGTCAGATATCCTAACGCTGTGGAGGATGAAAGGGTAAAGGCGCGTTTTTATCCGGACGGTCAGCCGGACCTGCCGTCGATACGGACAGACGCGGGCGCTGACGGCGATCCCGAGGTGCTTATCGCCGTGCATGGCAGAATGGCATCCGAGGCGCTGGATATATCCGAGGCGCTTACCGCCTCCGGGTACCGTGCCGGAGTGATACTTTGCGAATATATAAAGCCGTACACGCGGCTCGCCGATGAAATAGAGACAAAGATCACGAAATCTGTGAGGCTTTTTGTAACGCTTGAAGAAGAGATACGCTCGGGAGGCTTCGGAGAAAATCTTTGTGATGCGCTTGAGCGCCGCGGCACTTTCGTGCACACGGATAAGCTGATAATCGCGACAGACGACAACTTTGCCATACCGGCTGCCGGGCAGACGGTCTATGAGGCGGCGGGGGTTGATGCCGCCGGCGCTGTTGCAAAGATCAAGGGAGTACTTGAAGCGTCAAAAAAATAAATATTACAAAATAGGGGATGTTAAAAAACTCAATTTGAGTTTTTTAACATCCCCTGTTGAATTTTCAGTGTGATTCTTCCTTGTGCTTTTCAATATCGCGGCGTATGAATTCCTTGACGCTGCGCAGCCATGTCTCAAAGTTTGAGAAAATGCTTCCTATAATACGGTTTATTGAGAAGGCGAGCAGTCCGAGCGCCAAAAGAATGAGCACGGAGCCGAGGTCGAGCGGAACAAGATTGAA
>CAUABN010000210.1:0-3394 GCA_958427275.1 uncultured Anaerotruncus sp. | reverse complement strand
GCCGCTGCCAACATACAGCGAAAAGGAATAGTACCCGTCAAACGAAACGGATATCTCATACCGACCCGTCATTCCGCCACATCCCCGGGAAGATGCTTTTCTATCCAGCCGAGGATGTACCGGTAGGTCTCCTCGCGGTCGGTCTCGTTCAGTATCTCATGGCGGCCGCCGTGTATGAGCTTCAGCGTCATATCGGACACGCCTGCGGCGGTAAGCCTTGCAGTCACCTCGCGCACGCCCTTGCCAAAGCCGCCGACGGGGTCCTCGTCACCGCTTATAAGAAGCATCGGCAGGTCGGTGGGGAGCATTCCCGCCCACTCGTCCGAGCTGACCTCGGCAAGCATCGAAAACAGCTCGCGGTACGCCGAGGCGGTAAAGGTGAAGGTGCAGTATTTATCGGCGTTGTATTTTTTAACGATCTCCGCGTCGCGCGTAAGCCATGCGTTGGGGTCACAGCCCTTGCCGCAATGCTTGAGATAGCCGGAAAAGGCGAGCCTTTTAAGCAGTCCGCTGCGGTGACGCACGCCGCGGAAAGCAATTATCAGATTGGCAAGCGACAACGCGATGCCGGTGGGCGCGCCGCGCCCCGCCGTGCCCATTATCACGGCGGCGTCAACATCCTCGGCATATTTCGTAAGGAAAAGGCGCGCCACGAATGAGCCCATGCTGTGACCGAGCAGGATCACGGGCTTGTCCGGAAAATGTCCGCGGATGATACCGTTCATGATATGAAGATCGTCCACAAGGTGCTGTCTGTCGCCATCCTCGCCGCCGAAAAAGCCGAGGTCGGCGTCGCTTGCGGCTGTTTTGCCGTGTCCGAGGTGACAGTTGCCCGCAAAGGCTATTCCGTTTGCGGCAAGAAAGGCTGCAAAATCGGCATATCTGCCGACGTATTCGCACATTCCGTGCGAAAGCTGGACCACTGCGCGTACCGAGGCGGCGTCCTCCGGCTCATATATCTCATAGGCTACGGCGGTGGAGCCGTCGGACGAGGTAAATGAGCCGCATATCGGAGCTATCTGCTTTCTTTCATCGGTATTCTTCATTATATATCTTTCCTTTCGGTGTTTTTTTCGTATATCGAACGTGCAAGCGCCATAAGCGTTGCCTCGTCATTGAGGGACGGATCGGCTGTGACCGCATCGAGCAGTGCGCCGAGCAGTCGTCCCATCTCCCTGCCGGCGGGAAAACCCGCAAGGCGCAGCTTTTTACCGTTCACGGCAAGCGTTTGCATTGTGACCGGACCGCCCCCGGCGCCGATCTCGCGCGCCAGCGCAGCGACCACGGCTGCGTGCGGCTCGCCGCACGCAACGGCGGCGGCAATGGCGGCATCGGCATTCCCCGTCTCGCGCAGAAAGCGGCGCACGGACGCAGGCTCGCACACCGGAAGCGGAACGGCGGCAGCGGCATATGCGCGGCGGTAAAACGAATTTGAAAAGCGCAATGCCTCAAGCGCCGCGCCGACGGCGGCGGGATCGGAAAGTCCTACGCGGCGCAGGACAGCGCCAATCCTGAGCGGCGCATCGGCGGGAAGCCGATCCGCGACCGAAAGCTCGGAGGCACGCAATTCGACGCCGCGAAAAACATATCCGAGCACTCCACAGCCGAGCGCGCTTTCAAGATACGCCGACGGCTGCCCGGCAAGCATCATTTTTACAGTCTCGGAGGCGATCCGTTCTGCGGATATGAGCGAAAGCCTTTCCGAAAGCTCCCGCGCGGCGGCAAGCACGGATGGATCGATATTGAATCCGAGCACGGCGGCAAAGCGAAAGGCGCGCAGTATGCGGAGCGCATCCTCGGTAAAGCGGACGCGCGCGTCGCCCACACAGCGTATTATGCCCGCGTGCAGATCCTTCTCTCCTCCGAACGGATCGCAAAGCCCGCTTTGCGGCGAATACGCCATGGCGTTGACAGTGAAATCACGGCGCGAAAGGTCGTCCTCTATGCGCGAGGTGAATTTTACGCTGTCCGGGTGCCTGCCGTCGGTATAGCTCCCGTCAAGACGGAACGCCGTCACCTCCACCGGCATATCGCCGGAGAGCACCGTGACGGTGCCGTGCTTTATGCCGGTCGGTATCACGCGGAAACCACAGCCGGTAAAAAGCGCGGCTGTTTCCTCGGGCAGCATAGGCGAGGCAATGTCAAAATCATGCACCGGACGGCGCATGAGACTGTCGCGCACCGCGCCGCCGACGATATACGCCCGCACGCCCGCCGATGCAAAAATATCAAGCACTGCGGTTATCTCCACCGGCAGTGGGAGGACACGTCCTTTTTCCATTCCTCTCTCCTTTGTTTTTTATACGATACCGTTGCGGGCCGCCCCGCGCGGGGCATGCCTGCTTATTCTATGCTTATTATATCATATCGGGGCAAATTTTGCACTACCGATTGAATATTTTTTTCTTCAGAGGCCAAAATATAGGTGTGAAGCCCGAGATAAAGGGCTTCGGTACAGCACACAAAGGAGCAGATGATGAAGATCAAAAAATTCACCCCCTCCGGCAAGAAGCCGGACACGGGCGACGAAAACGAAAAAAAAACACGCCGCAATGACAGCGACCGCGTAAACCGCACGGTATACCTCACTGTTGCAACACTCCTGATAATACTTGCCGCATGTGTGGCGCTGACCTCGGCAGCAAACCGCGCCCGCCGCGGCGAGACGAGCGGCACAGCCGAACCGGCAACCACTCTCACTCCCGGGACACAGGCCCCCACGACACAGCGTCCGGAGGTGACAAAGCCCACCAAACCCGACACCAAGGTGCCCGAGACCGGCTCCGACAAGCCGGTAGCAGACATCGTTCCGACCTTTGTACTTCCCGTAAACGGCAAGCTGGGCGCGTCCCATGACCCGACGACACAGGTGTTCTCGGACACAATGAAGGACTGGCGCGTCCACCTCGGCATTGACATTCAGGCAAAGACGGGAGACGCCGTGTATGCCGCCGCAGACGGTAAGGTGACAAAGATATGGGACGACCCGCTTTACGGGAAGTCGGTAGCGATAGGTCACACCGGCAAGGCGGTGACGGTCTACAAGAATCTTGCCGATACGCTCGGAGACGGCGTTGAGGTCGGCAATGAGGTAAAGGCCGGACAGATCATCGGCGCTGTCGGCGACAGCGCGATAATAGAGCTTGCCGAGGAGCCTCACATTCAT
Source organism: uncultured Anaerotruncus sp. (assembly GCA_958427275.1). Lineage (GTDB taxonomy): Bacteria > Bacillota > Clostridia > Oscillospirales > CAG-272 > CAG-390. The sequence continues at coordinate 228 of CAUABN010000210.1, read as the reverse complement.
TTTGAGGTGAAGATCGACGACGTAAGCGTAAATCCGCTCGACTATCTCTCAAAAAGCGCTATAAAAACGCTCGGAGACGATACAGCGTTCGAGCATTGAGGTAAAACGATGTGGTCGTTCAAAAACTCAAATCGGGTTTTTGAACGACCACGTTTTTTATTTAGTGATATACGCCGGCGGGGAATTTAGTTTTATAAGATTTCGAAGTTCAGTTACCCCGCCTCACCA
>CAUABN010000209.1:0-3405 GCA_958427275.1 uncultured Anaerotruncus sp. | reverse complement strand
GACTGCCGGAACGGTTGAAAAGCGCGTTCGGCTTAAGCTTTATCGCTTACCTGTGCTGTTTTCTTTTTGGCTACGGTGCGGACGATAAGGTATGTCAGCGCGCCCACCACGCATCCGGCGGCAAGTGCCGCGACAAATATCATGAGAACTATACCGACAAGCGCTCCGGCATCAAAGAAACCACGTCCGTCACCGGGGTAGCTGATGATACCGAACATACGCAGTGCGGAATAAATACCGGCGATAAAAACAAAGATGGAAGGGCATAGCCGCGGCAAGGTCTTCTTTACCTTCAGTAAAAGAACGAACTGTGATGCGAAGCCGACAATGAAGCAGGCGGCGATAATGAGCCTGAAAGCCATCCCGTATGTCCTTATCTTATTTCAAGCATGGATTCATCCCACATTGCGGGAGCCTTGTAGCCCATGAGATTTACCATTGTTGCGGCGACGTTGGAAAGACCGAACGTTCCCTTGTCCTCGCGAAGTCCGAGGTCCTTACCGCTTGCATTGTAGAGAATGCAGGGAACGCGGTTGAGCGTGTGCGAGGTTTTGGGCTTGTAACTGCCGTCGGCGTTCTTCTTGGGTTCGTGAGTCTTTTTGTCAAGCTCTGCCATTTCATCGGCGTTTCCGTGGTCGGCTGTGATGATAGCGACTCCGTGCAGGCGCTCCACAACGGCAAGCAGTCTGCCAAGCTGAAGGTCAAGAGCCTCCATCGAGCAGATGGTCGCCTCAAGCGAGCCGGTGTGACCTACCATATCGCCGTTCGGGAAGTTGACGCGCAGATATTTGTACTTGCCGGACTCAAGGCACTCGATGAGCTTGTCGGTTATCTCGGCGCACTTCATCCACGGGCGCTGTTCAAAGGGAACGACATCGGAGGGGACCTCGATATATGTCTCAAGCTTTTCGGAGAACTTGCCGGAGCGGTTGCCGTTCCAGAAGTATGTCACGTGTCCGTACTTCTGAGTTTCGGATATCGCGAGCTGCGAAATGCCGGTCCCCGCAAGATACTCACCGAGAGTATTTGTGATTTCGGGCGGATTGACAAGGTATTTTTTCGGAATGTGCAGGTCGCCGTCGTATTCAAGCATACCGGCGTATACAACATTGGGAACTCTTACGCGGTCGAATTTATCAAAATCACCCGCGGGAGCGTCAAAAGCGCGGGATATCTCTATCGAGCGGTCGCCGCGGAAGTTGTAGAATATCACGCTGTCACCGTCTTCGATCGTGCCGACGGGCTTGCCGTCCTCGGCGATAACAAACGCGGGAAGATCCTGGTCTATAACGTGGAGCTCGTCACGGTAGGTCCTGACAGCCTCGGCGGCGGATGCGAACTGTCTTCCCTCGCCGAGCACATGGGTGTGCCAGCCGCGCTCTACCATTGCCCAGTTTGCCTCGTAACGGTCCATGGTGATCTGCATTCTGCCGCCGCCGCTGGCGATCTTTATATCGAAATCGGGTGCGCGCAGACCGCTCATAAACTCCTCAAATGGCTCGATGTAATCAAGCGCCGAGGTCTCGCCGACGTCTCTGCCGTCAAGCAGGATGTGCAGACGCACACGCTTGATTCCTTCTTTTTTCGCCTCAACGATCATTGCCTTGAGGTGATCTATGTGGGAGTGTACATTACCGTCGGAGAACAGACCGAGGAAGTGGAGAGTGCTTCCGTTGTTTTTTACGTTGTCTATAAGTTCGCCCCAGGTCGCGGATGTGAACATTTTGCCGCTTTCTATCGACTGCGAAACGAGTTTTGCGCCCTGCGCGAATACCTGACCGGAGCCGAGAGCATTGTGACCGACCTCGCTGTTGCCCATATCATCGTCGGTGGGCAGACCTACCGCAGTTCCGTGCGCCTTGAGCGTGACCATCGGGCGTGTTGCCATGAGTTTGTCGAGCGTGGATGTAAACGCGCGGCTGACAGCGTTGGTGGGACCTGCGGGAGCGATACCCACACCGTCCATAACTATGGTGAGAACGGGACCTGCCACGCCCTCAAAATTTTCAAGCCTTTCGAGCTTTTTCTGATTTTCCATTGTCTTTTCGATTCCTTTCACGGATATTCCGGATGATGTCCGGAACATAATTTCACATTATATAGTATAACCGATTTCGTATTTTTTTCAAGTCCTTTGGCGGAAAAAATTGAAAAAAGATATTCCCGGGCGCACGCAGGTTGACATTGCGCCCGCGTTGTTATATAATTTAGGCGGAGGATATTCAGATGTTCGGACGTTTTTGCGATTCATACAGGAATAAAAAAGTATATGTCATGGGGCACGAGCGTGCGGATTTCGATACGCTCGTTTCGGCGTATCTTATGAGCAGATGGCTTTCGCGCTGCGGAGTCGATGCCGAACCTGTGATGCCGGATACCGCTCCCGCACCGGATGATGTGCCGCAGTCCGTAATGCTATGGCACGGTGTCGATGTCAGCGGATGGACGCGTGCCACGAGCCTTGGCGCCGACAGCGGAGTGCTGTTTCTTGTTGACTGCCATACGCCGTGCATACCGCTGTCGGTCGCCGCGGTCATAGATCATCACCCCACCGCCGAGCCGATACCGGTGCCGGAGGAGTTCTGCGTTGACCGCGCGGCAAGCTCCTGCGCGCTTCTGGCATACCGCATCGCGAAGGCGGACGGGATAGATATCACCGACGACGAGGAGATACTCACCGTGCGGTCGGTGTACATGGATACTCAATCACTGCTTTCCGCAAAGTTCGATCCGGCGGACAAACCGTGGCTTGAGGCAATGATAAAAAAGCACAGGCTTGACGCCGTCGACCTGCAACACCGCGGGCTTTGCTTTGCCGATCTTTCGCGCCGTCCGGAGGAGCTTGCACTTGACTGGCTGAAATACTACACGATATCGGGGAAGAAGTGCGCCTCGAGCCATATTCAGGCGGAAAATATACCGGATGCGATCATTGACGGTGCGGTGCGCTTTCTCACAGACCGCCGTCGCGCGGAAGGGATAGATATATGGATCTTCTTTGTTGCCGAACCGCTCGCAGGCAAGTCGCGCGTGATAGAGCTGTCGGACAGTGGCGTGAGCGAGCGAAGATATGAAAGATTTTTGTCGCGCTCAAAGGACATAATCCCGGAACTTGAACGAAGATTGTCGCAAGGGCTTGATTTTTAAGCTCAAAAGGGGTATAATATATCTATTGAAAAACATTTACCGCTTCCCGCGCATTGCGGTGGGAGGCAAGGAAAGGCGAAGATAAAATGTCAGAATGCACACATGATTGTTCAAGCTGTTCCGCAAACTGCCCCTCCAAGGGTAAGAGCGCCCCTCAGGATTTTCACGAGGCGCCCAATGCGCTCAGCTCAATAAAAAAGGTAGTCGGAGTCGTAAGCGGTAAGGGAGGCGTCGGCAAGTCTCTTGTCACCTGCATGA
>CAUABN010000208.1:0-3423 GCA_958427275.1 uncultured Anaerotruncus sp. | reverse complement strand
AGAGGATTTATTGGCAAAAGATTTTATCTTTCAGGCTATAACACTGTTTTTGTTGACGTCAACACCGATATGGTAGAAAAGCTCCGCGCGGCGGGGAAGTACCCCATCTACGTGACGCGCGGCAATGAATATGTTCCCGAGTGGGTCGAAAACTGCACTGCCGTCAACGGCAGAGATGAGGCGGCTGTTATCGAAGAAATTGTTTCCTGCGATATCATGGCTACGGCGCTCGGCGTAAATGTCCTGCCGCATGTGGCGTCTCTCATAGCCCGCGGCATACTTGCGCGCCGCGAGCGTACCGGAAAGCCCCTCAATATTCTTATCTGTGAAAATCTTATAGGCTCGGACAAGTATCTGCGCGGGCTGGTTGAGCCGTTTATTCCCGAGGAAGCAAAGGCGTATTTCCTTGACGAGGTCGGATTCGTCAGCGTGTCTGTCGGCATCACCGTACCGCCGACGCCGCAGAAGTTCCTTGACGAGAATCCCCTTGCCGTCTGCACCGACCTTTACCGCGAACTTCCCGCCGATGCACTGGGCTTCCGTCCGGTCGGCGCCCCCACGCCCGAGATAGATGGTATGGTGGTGTTCAGCCCGTTCGGCTTCTTCATCGAGCGCAAGCTGCTCATACATAACATGGGTCATGCGCTCATGGCGTATCTTGGATATCTCAAGCATTACAATTATATATATGAGGTCGCAGCCGACGGAGAGATCAAATATATCCTCACGCGTGCGCTCACCGAGTCGGCGCGTGCGCTTGCAAAGCGCCACGGCGCAGACCTTGACGGTGTTATGAACTTTGTGGAGACGCTGATCCCGAGACTTGATAATCCGTTGCTTGAGGACACGCTTTTCCGTGTCGGCCGCGATACAAAGCGTAAGCTCGGCGCCGGGGACAGACTTGGCGGCGCGTACCTCATGGTCCGTGAGCAGGGCGGAGTGCCCGCGCACATTGCCGTTGGCATTGCCGCCGGCTACCTGTTCGACTGCCCCGAGGATCCGATAGCCGTTGAGGTGTCCTCCTTTGCCCGTGAGCATGGCATTGCTGCGGCGCTTGAAAAGTACAGTGGCATCACTGCGCCCGAGGACGTGGCGATGATAGGCGAGTTCTATGATATGCTTGACCGCCGCGCGCCGTTCTCCGAATTCGTTTCCGCACTCAACAGATATAAGAGCTGATCTGAGGCGCGAAAATATATACGCCCCCGCCACTGCCGCATTGCGGCAGTGGCGGGGGCGTATTCGGTCATGATCGACCGTTAACGGTGATTATTTTCTCTTCTTTATGACAAGAGCGGAGCCGAATATCGCACAGACTGCGACAGCGGCAACAGCCACGGAAGAGCCGCAGCCCTTCTTGGTTTCGGCAGCCTTGGTTGTCTCGGGAGCTTTGGTCTCCTCGGGAGCCTTGGTGGAGTCGTTCGCCTTTGTGGTGACCTCGGGAGCTTTGGTCTCCTCGGGTGCCTTTGTGGATTCGGGCTTGGGAGCCTCGGTCGTCACAGCGGGTGTTGTCTCCGGGGTTTTGAGTCTTGCCGCGATAGCGGAAACATATGCATCGACTACGGGCTTGCCGACCTCGGTAAGGGCAGCCATAAGCACCTGGTCAACGCCGCCGTTCGCGCCCTGGTCGCAGACGTAAAGCACGTCGTTGGCAACATACATACCGACTATCGAGTTCATGCCCGAAAACGCAAATGCGTCGCAGGTGTCGCTGACGTTGTTGGCGTCAAAATTGATAGTGGCAATGAGAGAGAGCGTAGCTTTGTCGTAAATGCACAGGCAGGTGGGACCGGACTGAGAGGAAACAAGAATGTAGTTGTCCCACAGTTTTACAGCGTAGCCCTTGTTCTGCTTTACGGTGTTTATAACGCGCTTGCCGTCCTCGGAGATGACCATAAAGCCGGCGTCGGAGCCGGTGTAGCCCATGTAGATGGTCCCGTCCTCGTCAACGTCAAGGTAGTTGCCTTCCTTGAGGTTGAAGGGAGCCTTCTGGAGGTCTATTCTGCCGTTGTCGGCAAATGTGGTATCGATAACGGGAGCGGTGGGATCGGTCACGTCAAATCTGTAAAGGAAGTCAACGTCGTAGTTTACGATGACGTACAGATAGTACTTGCCGGCGATCTCGCGCACCGCAACGCCGTTTATACCGGTTTTGGTGTTTTCATCGGTGGTGATGAATATCTGGCTGGATACGCACTTGAGCCAGCCGTCGCTGCCCTTTTCGTCGTATTTTACAACGTCGAGCGAGGCAAATGCCTTGTTGGAGCGGCTTGCAAGACCGACATAGAGATATCCGCGGTCATCGCAGGCAAGTCCCTTCGGGTAGGAAATGGAGCTTCCGTCAGCCTCGGTGTGCACATAGGTGCCGGCGAGCTTGCCGGTCTTGCCGTCAAACATTTCAACGGCAGAGGTGTTTCCGGGGTTGAGGTATCCTCCAAAGACATATGAGCCGTCGGGCGCTACGGCAAAGCCGCGCATTACCTGCTGACCGTGACCGAGCATGCCGTTAGTGTCAAGTTCGGCAAAGTTGTAGCCCATGGATGTCTGGGTGAAGATGTTGAACTTCAGACTGCTCCACGCATCGGCGGGAACAGCGGCGTATGCGGCGGTGCTGAACACTGTCGCAAGCATGAGGCAAGCAAGGATACATGCGAAGATCCTTTTTTTCATAAGTAATACTCCTTTTGTTTTATTGCTTGTTTTATTTATATTCCCGGCGCCTTCTGCCCGTCGGTAATATACATGATAGTATGTGCGTCAGGGGGTAAGTCTGTCGGGACCGCGGAAGATGAATTCCGCTTCCTTTATGGATATACCGAGGAAGAGCATGGTGAGACGGTCAACGCCGATGCCGAAGCCGCCGTGAGGCGGGCAGCCGTAGCGGAAGAACTCGGTGTAGAACTTCACATCCTCGCCAAGTCCCTTTTCGGCGGCATTTGCGCAAAGCTCGGCATAGCGGTGCTCGCGCTGTGCACCGGAGGTGATCTCAACTCCGCGCCAGATAAGGTCGTAGCCCTGCGGCACACCGCCGCGGCGCATATGGTAGAAGGGGCGCTTGTCAGCGGCAAAGTCGGTGACAAAGAGGAACTCGTGACCGAACATTTCCTGCGCCAGCTTGTATGTCATGCGTTCCGCATCGGTGGTAAGGTCGCCCTTTTCGGACTCGGGCGCGGTGTAGCCGTAGCGGGCTTCAAGCTCGCGGTAGATATCGGCAACGCTCATAACGGGGAAGGGCTTGGTCGGCACAACGGTGTCAAGACCGTAAAGGCGCTTGATATCGTCGGCGTACTTCGGCACTATCTTCTCCATCATGTCGGTTATCATGTCCTCCTCAAACTTCATAACGTCGCGGAAGGAGTCGATATAGGAGAATTCAAGGCAGCAATCCGAATGCAAATCGTTACCGTCTGTCAAAAGAAGAAA
>CAUABN010000207.1:0-3460 GCA_958427275.1 uncultured Anaerotruncus sp. | reverse complement strand
TTTCTTATTCAGATTTGCATCACCCGGAAAAGCCTATACGGGCGGCAAGGAAGTTCGCGGCGTCCAGCCATGCGGGAAGCCCGGCGACCGCAAAATGCGGCAGGAGCGTCAGCGCCGTGACCGCCGGGATCACGAGAACGGGTCTGCAAAGCAACTTTGCCGCCGCCACGACGAGCGCGGCAAACAGCATATGCGCGACCGTTTTGCAGAGTATATACAGCATAAGATAGCCTCCGACGGACAGTCCGTCCAGCCACGGAGCAACACCGCGCAGACTCAGCACGGGCGCTGCGATATCCTCCGGCGGGTATGTACGCGCGATGAAGAAAATATCTGTCGATATAAATATCAGGCACAGCACGGCGGCGGAGGTGACGGCGGCGGAAAATTTGAACGCATCAAGCGTTCTGCCCCCGTTTTTAAGACACGGGAGCAGTCCTCTCATCCCCGCACGCGCCTCAAATGAATAGCTCCCGGCGAAAAGCAGGAGGATTAGCGCGTAAAGGAAGAAGTCCGGTACCGCGCAGAACAGCGTGAGCCACCCGGTATCGTAAACGATCTCTGCGTTTTTTTCCTCGGCGCACAGTGATCCGATACGGTCCTTCTGTTCGTTCAGCCTCGTCAATGCATCCTTTTTCACCTCTGCGGCATACTGCTTTTGCAGGTATTCATTGTACGCGGCGGATGTTATACCTCCGCTTTGCACCAACTCCCGCATTTCCTCATGACGCGATATGATATCCTCGCATTCCGCGAGCCCTGACATGATATACTCCGCCTTTTCGTCGGTCAGCTCGCCGCCGAGCGCGGTACAGAGCCGATGATACTCACGCTCGTAAAGATCGTCCGGGCGTTCGATCCCGGCAAGGTAATATATCTTTGCGCCGAGAAGGAGCACTGCAAGCAATATCAGCTTTGATGAGATAAACACCTTTTTAAGCTCATACACATACATACCGTGCCGTTTTGCCCGGCGCGGTCTTTTATTTTTTGCCGCCTTTTCAAGCAATGTGGTGATATTGCCGAACAGCATTCGCTCCGCGCGGCGCAGCCTTTCGCCCAATGCCGTGCGTCTGTTCCCCGCAAGACAGAAGGCTGCGCAAAGGAACGCACACGAGACGAGCAATCCCGCCGCGTAAAACGGCAGTGCATCCACTGCCCTGCCGAACAAATCGAGCGCACGGTAGCGCGCAAAGAGGCTGTTGACATCAAAGCCGGAGGCATAAAGAGCGCCGCAGACCGCACCGCCGCACAGAAATGTGAAGATGTAACTTCCGGAGAACTTGCCGATCAGAGCGGAAAGCACTGCGGCGGCAAAGGCAAGGAGCGTAACGGCGGCATATTGTATCACGATATAGCCGGCGATGCTTACGGCATACGGGCAAAACTCCATGCTCCGGACCGAAACGAGCGGCGCGTGCATCCCCGAGAAGCCGTATTTTATACCGCACACGGCAAGATCGGCAGCCGAGAACACTGCAGCCGATCCCGCCGAGAGGAAAAGCAGCAGCCACAGCTTTGCTTTATACGCACCGACGCCTTTTTTTGAAATGCAAAGGAAACTCAACATTCCGTGATCCTGCTCGCACAGCATGACCGCGCTCCCCGTAACGACAGCCCAAGCGAGCAGCAGTGTGACGCGCCCGGTCAGGGACACATATTCGCTCCAACCGCTGATGGGAGCGGGCGTCTGTCCGCTCTCCGCAAGGGCAGTGTACTTTTCGATCACCTTTCTCTGATAATCTACGACAAATCCGTCGCCGCCTGCGGAAAGATCGGCGATATTCCGCTCCGCGAGCCGTATCACACGCCGGATATCGTGACGATATCCGGCGATATATTCTTCATCCGACCGTTCCGGAGCTGTTCCGGAAGGAAGGAAAAAGTTCAGCGCCGCATTTGCGACCAGAAGCGCGACAGCGAGGAGCAGTATGCCCTTTGACGAAAATATTTTTTTAAGCTCATATCCGATCAGCTTCATATCACATCACCGAAAATGTACAGATAATGATCCTCCAGCGTCGGCGCAAGCGGCACCGCGCCACCGCATGGCGGGGTATCGCTCAGCAGGCGCAGCGTCAGACCGTCAGACTCCGGAACGGTGGAGCAGATACGGTATTTTTTTCTGAAGCTCTCAGCGGCGGCGTGCTCAACGTGAACGCCCCAGACCTTGCCGTTCATTTTTTGTATCAGCGCCTCCGGCGCGGCGATATCCATGACCTCGCCCTGCTTCAATATGACAGCCTCGCGGGCTATCCCCTCAATGTCGGAAACGATATGTGTTGCCCACAGCACCGTCCTGTCGGATGCCGTTTCCGCTATGAAATTACGCACGGCAATGCGCTGTCTGGGGTCAAGACCTGCGGTCGGTTCATCAAGTATTATGATCCCCGGCGAGCCGAGGACAGCCTGCGCCAGCGACAGCCGCTGCTTCATGCCGCCGGAAAGCGCGGATATCCGCCGGTCGGCACAGTCGTCAAGCTCAACGCGGCGCAATATGCGATCCACCGCGCCCTCGTTGCCACGCGGGAGTCCCTTCAGCTCGGACATATAAAGCAGAAAGTCCCGCGCCGTAAACGACGGATACATACCGGGGTACTGCGGCATATATCCAACCGTCTCACGATATGCCGCGCCGAGGGAACGCACGCTTTTCCCGTTGTAAAGTATCTCGCCGCCCGACGGCGGCAAAATGCCTGCAATTATGTTCATAAGCGTTGATTTTCCGCTCCCATTTGGTCCGAGAAGAGCGTATATACCGCTTCCCACGGTGATATTTATGCTTTTCAGCGCAGTTACTCTGCCGTATTTTTTTGAAATATTCTTCAATTCAAGCATATCAGTCGATCCTCACTATCCTGTTCTCTCCTGTTTTGATGTTTACGAGCAGAAGCGCGCTTTTTCCGCGCCGCACATACTCCCCGTCCCTGTCGTAGGCGTACAGCTCAATGCCGATGAAGTCGCCCGCACCTGCCTTTCCCGAAACTCCGACACTATCCGCAAAAGTACATCCGGTGTCGCCTATGTCGCACAGAAGTCGCTCATTCGTACCGTCCGGATCGCATATATACAGCTTTCCGCCGCTTTTATCCGTGACGGCTATACGTTCGCCGGAATACTCGTCGCGCATATATCCGACAAGCGGAACAGTGTCCTGAAATCTAAAATAAAGAATGCAGTCACGATATATCATCGGGAAAGAGCACATTTCGGGGATCACCGTGACCGTTTCCCCTGTCGTCAGATCCTTTCGCAACAACCTGAATGCCGGGAGTCTGCTGCCGGGAACGCCCTTTATCTCCCCTGTCGGCTCAACTATGAAGGCAATATCCTCGTCCGAAAGTCCGTCGGCGTAGCCTCTGTCGCCGTCGATCCTGTTCTGATACGCCATATCGGTCGAGTAATATTCCCCCGAGCCTGTATTCCAGAAAAGCCTTCCGTCATGAGCGGAAACAAGGAA
>CAUABN010000206.1:0-3470 GCA_958427275.1 uncultured Anaerotruncus sp. | reverse complement strand
TAATATTTTTTCCGTCCTGCGGCGCCTTATACACGGCGCGGCGGTGCGGAATTTTTTTGTTCAAGCGCACGTGCGGCGGCAATGAGCGCGCGGCGACGCAAGCGAAAAGCGCCGGCGCGCGAAATGTCAAGCATCTCCGCGCATTCCGCAACGGGAATGCCGCGTATGTAGTGATAATAAAGCAGCATCCTGCCGCTTTCGCCGCACGGCAGAGTGGAAATAAAGCTGCGTACCGAGCAGAGTCGTGCCCGGACCAGTGAAAGATCAAGCTCGTCGGCGCGGCGCTCGTCGGGATCGCGCCAGACGTCGCCGCCGAAATAATCGAGTGCGTACCTGTCGGCGCGAAGCATGCGGCATCCATGTCGGTAGCTCTCAAGATATTCGCGCGCCGCGTCGAGTCCGTCGCCGCACGGTATGCGCGCGGAGGCGGTGCCGGCGGCGTATTCTTCTTCGTTTTTCATTATTTATCACCCTTTCTTTAGTCCGCATACGCGGAATATTACGTCTTTGCGCTTGCGTAGGGCAACTCGCGCGGGGCATTGTCGCGATCCTGCAGCTTTTTTTAACGCAAAACGCACTTTTAAGCACGAAATCAACCGCACGGCGCTTGACAAACCGCTTTTTTCGACTTATAATATATACATGTCGGAGCGTTGTGTTGCCATCCGGTCCTTCGTTCTGACTGCATTATACCACATATGCGGAATAATGTCAATAGCTATTACGCAAAAACGAAATATTTTTGTTTATTGCTCTGCCGGCATGCCGCTGTGTTTGGAGCATAAAAGGGAACGTAAGATGGATTATCAGGCATTTGAGCGGCTGCTTGCCGCAAACAAGACCACGGTGTACCGCGTGGCAAAGGAAACGGGAATATCCAATTCCTCGTTTTCCGACTGGAAGCGCGGCAGAAGCTCGCCGAAGCCGGACAAGTTGCAAAAGCTTGCCGATTATTTCGGCGTTCCGGTGGAAACACTTATGGGCGGGGAGCGCACGGTGCGGTCCTCACGCAGCGCCGGACTTGCCGAGAGGATGGTGCCGGTGATAGGCGAGATACGTGCGGGAAGTCCCATAATCACAAACGAGACGCTAATGGGGCATGAGGTCGCGGATATCCCGGATGTCGATGACTATTTTTATCTGCGTGTGCGCGGCGACAGCATGAAGGATATAGGCATGATAGACGGCTCGCTCGTGCTTTTTCACAAGCAGCAGTACGCCGAGGAGGGGCAGATAGTCGCCTGCCTTGTGGGCGGCGAGTCGGCAACGGTGAAAAGATTCCACCGCCGCGGAAAAAACATATATCTTATGCCCGAAAACCGTGATTATTCACCAATACCGCTTTCGGTGGTGGATTTCGAAACGGGCGAGGCGCGCATACTCGGCGTGGCGTGCGAAATAAAAATCAAATTGTAACAAACGGATAGCGGAAATGACCATAATCAGCGTAAACGATCTTTCACTTTCCTTCGGTCCGAAGGACATACTTAAAAATGTATCATTCGCACTCAACGAGAACGACCGCCTCGGCATTGTCGGCTCCAACGGGTGCGGCAAATCCACACTGCTCTCGCTCCTGCTCGGCAGGACGGAGCCGACCTCGGGCAGCGTGTATATAAATCAGAACACGACGGTCGGCATACTTACGCAGGACAGCGCGTTTGAGATATCCCCCGAGAGCGGCGGCACGGTGCGGGAGCAGATGTTCACCGCGTATCCCGAGCTTCTCGAAGCCGAGGAACGCCTGCATGAGCTGACCGACTTTATGGAAGCTCACTCCGGCGAGGCGGATACCGAGGAATATCTCAGGATAGCGCGGGAATATTCCGAGCTGCATGACAGATACGTAGCCGACGGCGGACTTACCTACCGCTCGCGGTGCGATGCGACGCTCGGTCACATGGGATTTTCGGAGGCTGATGCCGCGCTTTCCATTTCGGCGCTGAGCGGCGGACAGCGCACGCGCCTTGCGCTGGCGCGCAAGCTCTGCCGCGAGCCGGATATACTTATGCTCGACGAGCCGACGAACCATCTTGACGCGGACACGCTCGGATGGCTCGAAAATTATCTTGCGTCCTATAAAAAGTGCATTATCGTAGTTTCGCACGACAGATATTTTCTTGACCGTGTTACCGGAAAAACGCTCATGATAGAGCACGGTACCGCCAAGCTGTATCGCGGGGGATATTCCGCCTCCGCCGAGCAGAGGCGCATCGACCGCGAGGTGTACGAAAAGCATTACCGCGAGCAGCAAAAGGAGATAGCAAGGCAGGAGGCGTACATCGCGCAGCAGCGCAGATGGAACCGTGAGCGGAACATCATTGCCGCAGAGAGCCGCCAGAAGCTGCTTGACAAAATGGAGCGTCTTGAGGCGCCGGTCGCCGACGAAAAAACGGTGCGCATGCGGTTCAGCCAGGGAATACCGAGCGGCAACGACGTGCTGACGGCACGCGGACTCGGCTTTGCTTATCCGGGCGGCGCGCACATTTTCCGCGGGCTTGATTTTGCGATAAAGCGCGGGGAGAGGATATTTATCGTCGGTCCCAACGGATGCGGTAAATCAACGCTTATAAAGCTGATAATAGGCAGACTGCGCCCGTCCGAGGGCGCGCTCGATCTCGGTCACAATCTGCAGATAGGGTACTACGATCAGGAAAATCAGAATCTTTGCGAAAACAATACCGTGCTTGAGGAGTTGTGGACGCTTTATCCGGATATGAAGGAGCATGAGGCGCGCGGAGCGCTGGGCGCGTTCCTTTTCCGCGGGGATGATGTTTTCAAAAAGGTGGAGGTGCTTTCAGGCGGCGAGCGGGCGCGTCTGACGCTTGTAAAGCTCATGCTTTCGAAAATGAATACGCTGATACTTGACGAGCCGACGAACCATCTCGATATAGGCTCGCGCGAGGCGCTTGAAGCGGCACTTGAGGAATATGACGGTACGCTCATATGCGTTTCGCACGACCGTAAATTCGTCAGCAATGTGGCAACGCGCATACTCGGTTTCGATCGCACGGGAAGACTTATCAGCGTTCCGGTATCACATCGGGGCGCGGCGTGGGATGAATGGATCGCCGAGAGCGAACGCAGAGCGGTCGAGGGCGCGGACGCCGGTCCGGCTGTCTCCGCGGTGCAGTCCGGCAAGGAGATATATCTGAAAAATAAAAAGGAAGCCGCCGATGCGCGGCGCGCGGCGGCGAGACTCGAAAGGCTGAAAAAAGAGCAGACAGAGCTTGAAGGAGAGCTTGACCGCCTGAATACCGAGCTGTACGGCGATGCCGCCTCGGATTATGTCCGTGCGGGCGAGATATCGGCGCGGATAAATGAGGTGGAGGAACGGCTGATGGAGATATACGAGGAGGTCGGTATCGACTGACGGCGGGGCTTTGCGGCGCGGAGAGATAAAAAGAGGTGCTGAAGAACTCGATTTGAGTTTTTTAGCACCTCCTACGACTGGTTCTCGGCGGCTAAAC
>CAUABN010000205.1:0-3477 GCA_958427275.1 uncultured Anaerotruncus sp. | reverse complement strand
CGGAAGAATAAGTCCGTTATCGTCGCCGTGGCACATGATGATCGCGCCTATCATACGTGTGGAAGCGCCCCATGAGGTCTGGTGCGGGTATTTTACGGTGTTATCGCGCGCGGTGTAGGTAATATCGAACGCACGGGCAAAGCCGTCGCCGAAATAATGCGATGTGCCGCCCTGGAGCGCAAAGCCGTTGTGCATCATATGTTCAACGTTAAAAGTCTCCTCCGCGCCCGCAAAAATTTCCTTTTCGGTCTTGCGTCCGCTGACTACCGGGATCGCAAGCGACTTCTCGTAAAAGTCAACATAGACCTGGAGCATACGGCGGGTCTCCTCGCGCGCCTCCTCCTCGGTCTCGTGCATGGTGTGCCCCTCCTGCCAGAGGAACTCGGAGGTACGCAGGAAGGGACGGGTCGTTTTTTCCCACCGGACAACGTTGCACCACTGGTTATAGAGCTTGGGCAGGTCGCGATAGGAATGTATCACATTGCGGTAATGCTCGCAGAAAAGCGTTTCGGATGTAGGACGAACGCAAAGACGCTCGGGCAGCGTATTCTGACCGCCGACCGTGACCCATGCGCACTCGGGCGCAAATCCTGCCACGTGATCCTTTTCGCGCTGAAGAAGAGATTCCGGAATGAACATGGGCATATAGACATTCTCATGACCGAGCTTTTTGAACTCGGTGTCCATAATGCGCTGTATGTTCTCCCAAATGGCGTAGCCGTAGGGACGTATGACCATGCATCCCTTTACGCCGGAATAATCGGCAAGCTCCGCTTTTTTAACGACATCGGTATACCACTGCGCAAAATCAACATCCATAGATGTGATCTGCTCTACCATTTTTTTGTTCTTGTCTGCCATGTTGAAGTATGATCCTTTCGGAATAAGAATAAACAATTAGTTATATTATAAATCATCCGGCGCCGAATGTCAAGCGCCGGATGTACTTATCTGTAAAATTTTCGACTGTCCGGGACCTTTCCCGCCCGCTTACGCCTCTTCGTCGGTGTTCAGTATCTTCATAAATTCCTCGCCGGTGATCGTCTCGTTTTCATAAAGGTACTTTGCAAGCTCTTCAAGCTTTGCGCGGTTGGCGCGGAGTATCTCCTCGGCGCGCGCATATTCCTTCTTTACAAGCTCAACGACCTTACGGTCGATCTCAGTCTGCGTCTCCGGGGAGCACACAAGCGTTGAATCGCCGCCGAGGTACTGATTCGTGAGCGTCTCAAGCGCGACCATGCCGAAATCATCGCTCATGCCGTAGCGGGTTATCATGGCACGCGCAAGGCGGGTCGCCTGCTCGATATCATTGGACGCACCTGTTGATATCGAACCGACCGCTATCGCCTCTGCGGCTCTGCCGCCGGTGAGGGTCGCGATCTTGTTTTCGATCTCTTCCTTGCTCATGAGGTAGTGGTTGCCCTCTTCAACCTGCATGGTGTAGCCGAGAGCGCCCGATGTGCGCGGGACTATGGTTATCTTCTGCACCGGGGCGGAGTTTGTCTGCTTTGCAGCCACAAGCGCATGACCGATCTCATGGTAGGAAACTATCATCTTTTCCTTATCGGTGAGTATCGCGTTCTTCTTCTGATAGCCTGCGATAACTACCTCGATGCTCTCCTCCATGTCCTCCTGCGACGCGGCTTTTCTGCCGGAGCGGATCGCACGGAGCGCAGCCTCGTTTACTATATTGGCAAGCTCGGCTCCGGAGGCGCCGGACGCCATGCGCGCAATATGCGAATAATCGATACCGGGCTCCGTTTTTATCTTTTTGGCGTGAACGCGGAGTATTTCTTCTCTGCCCTTCAGGTCGGGAAGCTCTACCGGAACGCGGCGGTCAAAGCGACCGGGACGGGTAAGAGCGGGGTCAAGCACCTCGGGGCGGTTAGTCGCGGCAAGAATGACAACGCCTGCGTTGCTCTCAAAGCCGTCCATCTCGGTAAGGAGCTGGTTGAGCGTCTGCTCGCGCTCATCATTGCCGCCGATCCTGCCCTCGCGCTTCTGACCGATAGCATCTATCTCGTCTATGAACACGATACAGGGGGCTTTTTCCTTTGCCTGGCTGAACAGGTCGCGCACCTTTGACGCGCCCATACCGACGAACATTTCAACGAACTCGGAGCCGGACATTGAGAAGAACGGTACGTTCGCCTCGCCCGCAACGGCTTTGGCAAGCATCGTCTTACCTGTTCCGGGAGGGCCTACGAGCAGTATGCCCTTGGGCATTGAAGCGCCTATCTCCTCATACTGCTTCGGATTGTGCAGATAGTTCACGATCTCGTTAAGGTTTTCCTTTGCCTCATCCTCACCTGCAACATCCGAAAATTTTATACCGCTTGAGGACTTCACATACACCTTGGCGTTGCTCTTGCCCATATTGAACATCATTGGGTTTCCGCCGCCGGCTTTTTTCATCATCTGGCGTGTAAGGAACTGACCGAGGGCGGCAAATATCGCTATCGGCAGCACCCATGAAATGATGAACGACATTATGGGCGAGGTCTCTTCGATTATCTCACCGCGGAAGTTGATATTTTTCTCGATAAGGCTGTTACGCAGATCGTTATCATCGCCGACCTTGCCTGTTTTATAAATCTTTTTTTCATCCTTTGATGTGAACAGTATACGGTTATCCTGTATCTCGACCTGACCGATATCTCCGCTCTCCACCATGTTCCAGAAGGTGTTGTAATCAACCTCTTTGATCTGGTGCTGGGCGATCTCCGGCATTATGAAAATGTTTATCAGCATAATCACAAGCAGAACTATGGAATAATAAAATATCAACGGTCTTTTGGGTTTTTTGACTTCATTCATGAGCTTGACTGTCCTTTCACATTTTATCAACTACATTATATATTCCCGTAGTGACGGTGTTTGAATGTATGTTTGAAAAGAATGTGAATTTTAATCAAACACAGTGTGCTGAAAAACCCGCGAGAGTTTTTCAGCACACCCCAAGCATCGTTCCCGGCGGCTTCTGCCGTTCACGGTAATGAAATATCAGCCCCGGACCTCATCGATCACACGGCGCATATTTTTTTCGGAACTGTTGCGCACTCCGTCGGTGCGCCCTATCATCGATGCGCCAGTCACATAGCGGGAAAGGACACTGCCATGCTTTCTCTCGTGCGCGTGCTGATAATCGGGCTTTACCGTCCGGCAGTCGCTATGGGGCGTCTGCCGGCAGACATCGGCAACGAAAAAAGCTCCCCGAGCGCGGGGAGCTATCAGGTGATATGGGAAGCCGTTGTCAATATAAAGGAACACCTCCGCGAGGATATCTCGGCGGCGTCTCACTTTTCACGTCTTTTCGGCGCAGTAACGGGAATGACGATCCCGCAGTATATCCGCCTTTTGCGTCTGCGCATGGTTTGCGAACTGACGGAATCGCAGAGCCTCGGCATTCTTGACGCGGTATACGCCTCCGGCTTTGGAAGCACCTCGGCATATTATAAAGCTCTGCACGAGCTTGTG